>JACCZX010000197.1 GCA_013695705.1 Burkholderiaceae bacterium
GATGACGGCGGCCGCGGCGATAACGGCGGGAAACGGTGCATCGAACGCAAAGAGCGCCACGAACGACGCTGCTGCAATCGTCCATAGGACTGCATTCTTCAACGCGCGCGAGCCGATGCGATAGGCAGCCTGCAGCACGATCGCGGTGACCGCAGGCTTGATGCCGTAGAACAAACCCGCCACCAACGGAGCGTCACCGAACGTGATGTAGATCCACGACAGGGTGATCAGGATCAGCAGCGACGGCAACACGAACAACGCGCCGGCCACGACCCCGCCCCATGTACGGTGCATCAGCCAGCCGAGGTAGGTCGCAAGTTGCTGCGCCTCGGGTCCCGGCAGCACCATGCAGTAATTCAGCGCGTGCAGAAAGCGGCGCTCCGAAATCCAGCGCCGTTTCTCGACCAACTCTTGATGCATGATCGAAATCTGACCGGCCGGCCCACCGAAGCTAATGAAGCCGAGCTTTAACCAGAAGCGAAATGCCTCGCGGAAGCTGATCGGCGAGGTCATGCGGCCTCCGCTCCTTTTTCAAAAGACACCAACAAAGCATCGAACACAGTGCACGCAGCTTTGACTAATTGATCGTCGTCAGCAGTGGACTCGCGCAGCCCGGCCAACACGCTTTCGATGCCGCCGGCTTCGGGCGGCTGCACGCCACCGGCATCGAGGTAGTGAACGAGGGAGCCGATGCGCCTGAGCGCCGGCTGCTGCTCGAGGCCAAAACTCGCCAGCATCACCTCAAACGTCACGCGCGCGCCCACGTGGCTGAAAGTCGCGCCGTCAAAATCGAATCCGATCGCCTTGGCCGGGCAGTCTTTGGGCTTTGCCAGCCAGATGATGCGAGCCTTGCGATCGATGAAGCGCCGAATCAGCCACGCGCAAGCGAGCCGATCCACCCACGGGCGCCGCCGCGTTGCCCACACACGTCGCTTGTAGTCGTTGATGCTTAACAGCGTGATCGTGCCGCGCACCGAATGCGGTTCGTCTGGAACGAGCAACCGGTTCGCCGCCAGTTCGAGCTCCTGCAATGCGGCGTCGACTTGACTCTGCGCCTCGCCGCCGAAGAAATCGTTCGCTGCAATGCCAGTGAACGCTTTGCGCAGCTTGCGCGCCAGCTTCAGCATTTGAGGCGCGGTTTCCGGGTCGAGTGCGTCGCTCGCGCTGCGGACCTCGTCGAGTAACGCTGCATAGTCATCGCTGCGATCGAACAGTGCGGCGAAGTCGTTGCCCTCAGGTTCACCGACCCGCATCAAATGCGTGCTGCCGCCGCCATCCCGCACGTCCGCTGCAATTGTCTCGAGTAGGGAGCGGCAGTCATCGCGCTCCGGTAACAGGTACACGCCGTCCCGCAACACGGCGGCACCGGCTGCGCGCAACGCCCGCCAGGCGCGCATTCGCACGGTCGCGTTCTCGGTCGGTAGAGAAAGGACCAGCAGCAGCCATCGCATTTGGTAGATGTTACTACTTAATTGTAATAATATCTACAGTTGAAACAGATTTTCGGAATCGCGCCGACTCTGGGCCAGCACGACGCAGCGCGCGTCGTCAAGTTTCGCAAGGTGCAGATCGCTCCGCTCTAGCGCGCTATTTGTGTGGCTACAGCCGCTCGACGATCGTCACGTTCGCCAACCCGCCACCCTCGCACATCGATTGCATGCCGAAGCGCTGGCCAGTGCGGCGCAGCGCATGAACGAGCGTGGTCATCAGTTTCGCTCCAGACGCGCCGAGTGGATGCCCGAGCGCAATCGCGCCGCCCGAGGCGTTGAGCCGCGCGGGGTCGGCACCGGTTGCTTGCAGCCACGCCAGAGGCACCGATGCGAACGCTTCGTTGATTTCGAACAGATCGATATCCTGCAATCGCAGGCCTGCCTTGCGCAGAGCGATCGGCGTCGCGGGGATTGGCGCCTCGAGCATGATCACCGGGTCATGGCCGAGCACTGTCATCTGATGCACGCGCGCCAGCGGCGTTGCGGACGCGCCCAGCAACTTCAGTCCGCGTTCGTTGACCACCAAGAGCGCCGCCGCACCGTCGCAGATCTGGCTGGCAGTGGCTGCGCTGTGGCGGCCGCCTTCGTGTAGAAGCTTGACGGCGCCGATGCCTTCGCGCGTGGCGTCGAAGCGGATACCTTCGTCGGTCGCGTGCATTCCGTTGGTCGCGGTGCCTTCAACCGTACGTATTGGCAGCGGCAAGATCTCTGCACCGAAGTACGCCGCGTGAGTAGCTTCGCTCGCACGCTGGTGGCTGCGCAGCGCGTAGTCATCGAGCTCGTCCCGGGTCAGCCCGTATTTCACTGCAAGCATCTCGGCGCCAGCGAACTGACTGAACTGAACGTTCGGAAAGCGCGCGTGCAGCGCTGGGCTCATATAGCTGCCGAAGCCGTGCTTGAACGGCAGCGTTGCCGGCAGGCCCAT
>JACCZX010000219.1 GCA_013695705.1 Burkholderiaceae bacterium
CACTAACGCTGTTAAAGGAAACTCCTCTATGAACAAGCCCGAAGTAGTCGTTGAAGAGAACCTGGCTGTTGAGACACTTGAGCAGAACACATTTGAGCTCTCGATATCGGAACTTGACCTCGTCGGCGGTGGAAGCTACGTCCTCGGCTTAGGCTAAGCAGCGCTCCAGATAGAGCACCTACATTCGGTAACCCTTGCTACGGCACTCGCCGGAGACCCTCAATGAGGCCTCCGACCATTGGTTACGCCGCAGCAAGTTGACTAGACGCAATCAAAGCTTCTCCCAGCCTGACAATCCGATCCACCGCCCCGACAGTCTCCGGGCGGTGGCTGACGATTACTATCCCTATCCCAGTTTTCCTCAATCCATCGGTAATTGCTCGTTCTCTCGCTAGATCGAGCTGATCAAAGGTTTCGTCCAGAAACAGTATCTGCGGCTGCCGATATAACGCCCGCGCCAGCAACACCCGGCTGCGCTGGCCGCCCGACAGCGCCATCCCCAGGCTGCCAACGATCGTGTTGAACTGCATCGGCATCGCATCGATTTCCTGATCGACCATCGCCAAGCGGGCGCAGTCCTGAACTCGCTGCGCATCGTGCTGCGGGTCAAAAAAGCTGATGTTGTCTTCAATCGTGCCGACGAACAGGTGGTCGTCCTGCATGACGACGCCGATTCGGCTGCGGTAGGCGGCCTTGCTCCAGTCACGGACGTCGCGGCCGGCAGCAGTCAGCTGGCCCTCTGTCCGGTCGAGCAGACCCGCCAATACCTTGACCAGCGTGGTCTTTCCGGCACCGCTTGGCCCGACGATCGCAACCATTTCGCCGGGTTTGGCGGCGAAGTCGACGCCGCGAAACACGAAACCTTCGATACCGTAAGCGAATCCGATGTCGCGTCCCTGCAACACGAAGGGTGCCGACGGCGCATCGGCGCGCGCGACTGCCGGCAACTCGGACGGCGCACCTTCGGGCTCGGCAAGCGCAATATCGGCGACCCGGTCGGCATGCAGATCGAGCATCCGGAACTCGATCGTCTTGTCGACGAGGTTGTTGACGCGCGTAATGAACAGCAACTTGAAGAGCAGGAAAGCGAACAGCATGCCGACCGACAATTGGTTATCAAGCACGGCGTAAGCGCCGAGCCAGATGACGAGCACGTTTTCGAGGCCGAACACCAGCACATTGCCGGCACGCTGTAACAAAGCCAGGTTCTGGACGCGCACATCGGCGTTGGTTTGATCGACGACGTGATTCAAATACGCCGATCGCCGTTCGGATTCGCGCAGGTTGAGCTTGATCGCCATCATCCCGCGCAGCGTTTCGATAAAGTGCGTCGCCGCCTTGGCCTCGTGCACGATGCGCTCATCGGTCGCGCGCCGCTGCGGGCCGTACATCGTCCAGCGCAGCAGGCCATAGCAAAGCGCTGCGATAACGACGATCAACGTCAGTGTCGCGCTGTACCACAGCATCACCGCCAGTGTGACCAGAACCATCACGCCGTCCATCACCGTTTCGAGAAACGTCAGCGTCAGCGTGCGCTGGATCGCGTCGACCGAGCGGAAGCGCGACACGATATCGCCAATGTGCCGCTTCTCGAACCACGCGAGCGGTAATCTCAATAGGCGCGCGAACAGCGTGTCGAGCAATTGCAGATTTAGCCGCGTGCTGATGTAAACGCCAAGCCAAGCGCGCATGCCGACCACGATCGCGATGATGACGGCGAGCATGCCAAAGCCGATGCCAAGCACTGCGAGCAGATCGCGATCGCGACCGACCACAACGCGATCGACCACCAGCTGCAGGAAAAACGGCGACGCGATCGCCAGCACCTCGAGCACCAGAGACAGCAGCAACACCTGTGTGATCGCGCTCTTAAGCCCGGTTGCGGTGCGCACCAGCTGCCATGCGCTGATCTGCTCGCGCTCGTCGGTCTTCTTGAAACCGGCGCTCGGCGTCATCTCCATCGCGACGCCGGTGTAATGGTCCGACGCTTCGCCGAGCTTCAACACGCGCCGACCGCGCGCCGGGTCGTTAACAGTGATCGTGTCGCCGTTGACCTTTGTCAGTACGACGAAGTGATTCATGTCCCAATGCAGAATCGCCGGCAGCTTCAACTGCGATAGCGATTCGAGCGCCACCTTGACCCCACGCGCTGCCAGGCCCATCACATCTGCGATTGAGCTGATGTGCTTCAGCGTCACGCCCTTCATCGACGGCGCAAGCCGCATGCGCATGCCGCCGAGGTCGGTACGAAAGCCGTGATAGCTCGCGATCATCGCCACGCACGCGATCCCGCACTCGGGCGCTTCGCTCTGCAGGATCATCGGCACGCGCCGCATTACCTGAGAGCCTCCATCAGCCGAGCCTTTCCTTGAGCGACAAAACGGGCTCGAACACCCACTCCCAGACTTTTCTTTTCTCCTGCAGGATGTCAGCGTTGACCGACATGCCGGGACGCAGTGTCAACGTCTGCGCACCGCTCCCGACATTTTGCGAATCAAGCTTGACGTCGACGCGATACACGGGCTCGCGCACCGTCATCGGCCCGACCTTTTCGCCGGGCGACCACACGGTTTGACTGACGCGCTCGACCGTGCCGCGATATTGTCCGAAGCGCTGAAATGGAAACGCGTCATACCGCAGCACAACCGCCTGGCCCGGCTGCACGAAGCCGATCGCACGCGTGGGCACCAGCAGCTGCGCGTGCAAGCCACCGCCCTTGGGCACCACCACCGCGAGCGGCGCTTCGTCGGCTACGGCTTCGCCGCGCGTCGCTGCAATATTGGTCAGCACACCGGCGATCGGGGCACGGATGACGTTTTCGCGCTTGGCCGCCTCCTGCACGCTGCCCTGCTGCAACTCGCTCATCTGGCGCTTGACGCCATCAATCTGTGAACCGACCTTGGTTTCGATCAGCGGCAGTTCCGAGCGTGTCGACGACAGTTCGCGTTCGACAGTTGCTCGTACCCGCCGCAACCCTTCGAGCTTCACCTGCTGATCGAGGACGTTGTTGCGAAACTCGATCAGCTTGCTCTCCGAATAAAATTTGTCTTTGAACAGATCCTCGGCGCGCTGATACTCATTACGCGACGATGCCAGCCGTGTTTGCTGTGCCTTGATCTCGAGATCGGATTGCGCGAGCTCGCGCTGCAGGTCTTCCATCTTGCGGCGCAGGATTTCGGCTTGTTGCCGGCCGAGTAATCGCATCTGCAGTTGTTCGCGTTCGAGCCCGCTGATTCGATCGCCGATTTCACGCTGCACTAACTCGCCCGAAGTAACACCCGACGAGGTGACGCGCTCGAATGAAAGCCGAATCAGTGGTTGGCCGATCGCAACATCCTCGCCTTCCTTTGCGAGGATGTCGGTCACGGTGCCCGCCTGCGGCGCGAGCAGGCGCGCCGCGCCGGAATCAAGCGCAAGAAAACCATCGACGCGCTCGCGCCGCGCGTACTCGCCCCAGATTGAAAACGAAACGAGCAGAACCGCGCACACGACGGCGAGCGCTGTGTAGCCCCACATCGGAACCGTGCGCGCCAGGGACACCTCGCCCAGCAGCTTCTCTCGCTGAGCGTCGATTGCCTGTTGCCGAAAAAGCTTGGTCGCCATCGGACCGCGATTATGGCGGCGGAGGGCGCTGGCGCAAACAACAACCGCGTCGGATTCGCGCGACGCTCGACGTGCGGCTTACTTGGGGAAATACATCTTCTTGCGATCGAGCTCGTAGCTCCAGGGCAGCGCTGCGTTCTTCCAGCCGTTGACGTTGCGGCGACCGGCCTCGGACAATTCACCTTCGAAACCGTAGACCACCGTGTACACGCGGGTGTATCCGGAGCTCGTCAGCAAATCCGCCGCGCGCGAACTGCGCTCGCCCGACCGGCACATCAACACGATCGGATCGTCCTTGTTCAATCCCTTTGCCTGCAACCGGCGACCCACTTCGGGTACGAAGTCGCTGAACGGCTCGAGCTTGTAGAAGCTGCGGGTTTCGTCCCAATCGGTCATGAACTCCTGAAATTCGACGTACGGCACCAGCGCATCGACCGGCGTTGCCATGCCGAGAAACTGCGCCTCGGCGCGCGTGCGTACGTCTAGAAACAGCACTTTGCCTTTTTGCGCACGGACAAACTGAAGTGCCGGCTTCGGCAAGAAATAGAGTCCCTGTTGGGTGCGCATCTCCTCCGGCACGCGCGCTGCGTCGAGCCTTTGCGCGGCAGAATCGGACGTAACCAATGCGAGCGCGGCAAACACCAGGCAAGCAAATGCCGCGGAGAAGTTCTTCATAAAATTCCCTGAGAACAAGGCGAGGATGATAAGAGGCCGGAACGTCCTGAAAGACAGTCGCCGGTATATGCATATACGTCTGCAGCGAGCGCGTCGGGTATCGTCGCCGCGCAGATGCCCAACGCGCAGACATCGTCGAAGTTTGTTGCATATTTGCTGTTGACGGCCTCGATGGCGCTGGTCGGCACCTACGTCGGGCTGTCCAAGCCTTTGGTCGCGGCAGTTCCGGTGTTTGCTCTGGCTTTCCTGCGCTTCGCCATTGCCGCTGTCGCGATGCTGCCATGGACCTTTCGCGCGCAGGGTGAAGCGCCGCTGACGCACACCGAGCGATGGCTGTTCTTTCTGCTCTCATTTTTCGGCAACTTCTTGTTTTCGATCTGCATGTTGACCGGAATTGCGCTGACAACAGCCACCGCTGCTGGCGTTACGCTCGCCACGCTGCCCGCCGTAGTGGCGCTGCTGTCGCGCTGGTTTTTACGTGAGACGCTAACGCTGCGGGTTTGGGTCGCAATATTTCTTGCGGTGTTCGGCATTGCGCTGTTGCAATGGGCGAAGTCCACCGATCCGTTGGTCGAACCCGCCGCAGCGTCTACCGCCCTGCTCGGAAACCTGCTGATCTTCGGCGCGGTCGTATGCGAAGCAATTTACGTCATCATTTCGAAGCGTCTGTCCGCTACGCGCTCGCCGCTGCGTGTTTCTGCGCTGATCAACGCGCTCGGATTGCTGCTGGTCGCGCCTCTTGGTCTGTGGCAGCTCGCTTCATTCGACATCGGCGGCATGGATGCGAGCTTGTGGATGCTATTGATCTTCTATTCGCTGGCGGCCAGTTTGTTCGCTGTATGGATGTGGGTGGCCGGCCTCAAACATGTTGCCGCCAATCACGCAGGGGTGTTCACGGTGGCTTTGCCAATCGCCGCAACTATTGTTGGAGTCTTTTTCCTCGGCGAAACCTTCACTGGCCTGCAAGCCGCAGCGCTGGCGTGCGCGAGCGCCGGCATTTTTCTGATCAGTTCCGCACGCCGAACTTCGACCCACTGACTGCGCACTCACGATGTCTCTGCTGACCCTGATCGACGCCGAGCTTGCCTACGGGCTGCAACCGCTGCTTGACCGGGCGTCGTTCACCTTACAAAGCGGTGATCGCATTGGACTGATCGGCCGCAACGGCACCGGCAAGAGTTCGCTGTTAAATGCAATCGCTGGCAGGATCGAGCTCGACGATGGAGAGATAAAAAAGAAGGATGCGCTCTCCATAGCGCTGGTCGAACAAGAGCCCGAGCTGCCGCCGGCGCCGACACTGCGCGCCAGCTTGATGTTGCGCGGCGCGACCGATATCCACGCCACGGCGCACGATGATCGCGAGCGCTGGCGCATCGAAGCTCGGTTGATCGAATATATTCATCGGCTTGGCCTGGATGAGGCGGCTGACCCGCTGCAGATTTCGGGCGGCGAACGCAAGCGCGGCGCGCTAGCGTTGGCACTTGCACTGGCGCCCGACCTGATGCTGCTCGACGAGCCGACCAATCATCTGGACATCGACGGCATCACACTGATCGAAGAGTTGCTGACAAAACAGACGCTGATCGTAATTACGCACGACCGTGCCTTCCTGAACCGCGTTGCCACCCGCATCGTCGAGCTCGACCGTGGGATGCTGCGCTCCTACCCGGGCAACTACAGCGCATGGGAGGCGCGGCGCGCGGTCGAGCTGTCAGCCGAACGGACCGCCTCGCGCAAGTTCGACCGCTTTTGGCAGCAGGAAGAGGCGTGGATTCGACGCGGGATCGAAGCCAGACGGACGCGCAACGCAGGTCGGGTCGAGCGCCTTGAAAAACTTCGCCGTGCCCGGACTGCGCGACGTGAGAGCATCGGCAAGGTCAAGTTGCATCTCGATGCCGGCGAGCGATCAGGCAAGCTGGTAGCGGAGCTGACCGACGTCAGCAAACGCTTCGGTGACAAACAGATCGTCGATCAGTGGTCGATGCGAATCTTGCGTGGCGATCGAATCGGCCTCATCGGTCCCAATGGCGCCGGCAAGACCACGCTGCTGCAGCTGATGCTCGGCACGCTGGCGCCGGACGAAGGTACCGTGCGCGTCGGCACCAGCGTTCAGGTCGCCTATTTCGACCAGATGCGCGCGACGCTCGACCCCGAAAAGACGCTGGCGGAAACGATCAGCCCGGGTTCGGACTGGATCGAGTTCAATGGTGAGCGAAAGCACGTCATGACTTACCTCGGCGATTTCCTGTTTCCGCCGCAGCGCGCCGAAGCGCCGGTCAAGACGTTATCTGGCGGCGAACGTAATCGCCTGCTGCTCGCACGGTTGTTCGCACGGCCCGCCAACCTGCTGGTGCTTGACGAGCCGACCAACGATCTCGACATCGAGTCGCTCGAGCTGCTGGAGGCGACGTTGCAGGAGTACGCAGGGACCCTGCTGCTGGTCAGTCACGATCGCGCCTTTCTCGACAACGTGGTCACCCAAACGCTGGTCGCCGAAGGAGCCGGAAAATGGCGCGAGTACGTCGGCGGCTACTCGGACTGGCTGCAGCAGCGTCCACTCGCGGCGCGCAGCGAAGCAGTGCAGCTCTCGCGCAGTGACTCCGCAGACTCGAATACGCCAAAGCGCGCGGGTAAATTCAAACTTTCGTTTAAGGAGCAACGCGCACTGACGTCGATTCCCGTGGAAATCGAAATCCTTGAAAGTGAGCAGCAGCAGATCTCAGACCAAATGAGCCGCTCCGACTACCCGCGCGAGAATGCCGAGCGCGTTAAAACGGACCGGCAACGGGTAGCGGAAATCGAGCACGTGATCGCCGCCAAGTTCGAGCAATGGTCTGCGCTCGAAGCGCGCTCGAAAACCGACTAAGGCTTGACGTTCTGCTGAGAACCGCCGTTGCTGCCTCCTCCGCCACCCGTCGTGCTACAACCCGCAGCCGCTGCAAATATGACCATTACGATTAACGCTAGAGCCTTTTTCATCGGTACTCCCTGGTAAGTATCAGCGTGAGTGCAACGAGCGTTCCTGCACGCCAAAATAGCCGCATGACAAAGCGCACTGCCGCCAAAGTGTTCTTCGCGTTGCTGGTTTTGTTGTTGATCGTCTACGCGGTCGACGTGTTATAGCTCGTCTTCGCAGCCGTATTG
>JACCZX010000415.1 GCA_013695705.1 Burkholderiaceae bacterium
CCCCGGGGCAGGGGGCTGCCGCGCTATGCGCGGCGCGCTCTCGCGCAAACATTCGCAGCCGCGCCAGCGCGAGCTGCAACTGCACGCCGCGCTTGGTGCCGATCAGCTCGTGCCACTCATCGACGACGATCATCGCCAGATCCGACAACTGCTCACGCGAATCAGCGCGCGTCAACATCACGCTTAGCGATTCGGGTGTGGTGATCAAGACTTCGGGCAGCTGCTTCAATTGCCGCGCGCGTTCGCCCGCATCGGTGTCTCCGGTGCGCACGCCGACGTTCCACGCAAGCCCCAGGTCATCGAGCGGCGCGGAGAGGGAGCGCGCGGTGTCGGACGCCAACGCGCGCATCGGCGTCAGCCACAGCAGACGCAGGCCGCCGGCGCGCACTTCGCCGGCGAATGCGCGGTTGAGCAATGCGAACCAGACCGCATACGTCTTGCCGGATCCCGTCGTCGCGTGCAGCAGCCCCGAGCGACCGTCAGCGACGTGCCGCCACACCTCGCGCTGAAACTGGAACGGCTGCCAGCCGTGCGCCGCAAACCAGCCGTCGGCGCTCGGCAATGCAAGCTGCGCACCGGCGCGCGGAGCACGCTTGCCAGCGGGGGCTTTTGCGTTTGGCTCTTCGTCGGCAAGGCGTTTGCGATCCTCCCGCGCCTGCTTCGCCTTTCGCGCGCGCAACTGGGTACCGACATTTGGACCCGATGGAAACTCCGGCTGCCGATCCATCACCGTGTTTCACCGCGCTGCGGTTGCTCGGCAGGACCCGCCAGCAGCGACTGCAACGTGCCTAACGTATCGGCCTCCTCGATCGGCTTGTCGTGCCGCCAGCGCAACATGCGCGGAAATCTGACCGCGATTCCGCTCTTGTGGCGCGGCGAGCGCTGGATGCCTTCGAAGGCGATCTCGAACACCATCGTCGGCGTCACGCTGCGCACCGGGCCAAACTTCTCAATCGTGGTGCGTCGAATCGCGGCGTCGACCTTGCGGATTTCTTCGTCTGTCAGCCCTGAGTACGCCTTGGTAAACGGCACCAGCGCACGTTCGGTCGCGCCGGACTCTGATGTCCAGACGGCGAATGTGTAGTCAGAATACAAACTCGCGCGCCGCCCGTGGCCGCGTTGTGCATACACCAGCACGGCGTCGACCGCATACGGATCGACCTTCCATTTCCACCAGTTGGCGTTCGCATCCTTGGTGCGGCCCACGCGATAGGTGGAATCAAGATGCTTGATCATCAATCCCTCGACGCCTCGATCACGCGATTCTTCACGCAGCAGCGCCAGTTGTTCCCACGACTCGCCTTGAACGCGCGGCGAGATCAGCACATCATGCAGACCCGCGAGCTGCTCGAGCGCGGCGCGGCGCTCCCGTTGCGGCCGCAGCCGCATATCTTCACCGTTGGCTTCCAGCAAGTCGTAAGCCATGAACGCAACTGGTGCTTCGCGCAGCACGTTTGCGGTGACGCTCTTGCGCGTAACCCGTTTCTGCAGCAACGCGAACGGCTGCGGAGCGTCGTCGCGCCACACTAGAATCTCGCCGTCGAGCACGGTGCCGTCGGGCAACGAACGCGCCCGCTCGACGATCTCGGGAAACCGTTCGGTGATCAGCTCTTCACCGCGCGACCACAACCACGCTTTGCCTGCGCGCCGCACCAGCTGCGCGCGTATGCCGTCGTACTTCCATTCGATCAACCAATCGGCGGGCGCGCCGAATTCATCTTCAAATCGCTCGACCGTCAGCGTCAGCGAGTGGGCGAGGAAGAACGGATACGGATGGCCATCGGCTACGACATGATCGCCGCCATCGATCAATGACAAGTACCGTTCCGGCGTCGGCGCGATTGCGATATCGGTGTAGCCGATCATGCGCTGCGCGATGAGCTTCGCATCGATCGCCGAATGCTCTGCCAGCGCGCGCGTGATCAGCAATCGCGACACGCCGACGCGAAAACCGCCACCGATCAACTTGATTAGCAAAAACCGCTCGGGCGTGTCGAGCTCATCGACGTAATCACGTAGCGCCGCCAGTACGTCGGCGGGCGCGCGCCCGCGCAGCGGCAATAAGCGCTCTTCGATCCAGAACGCGAGAGTGCCATCGCTTTCGCGGGTCGGCGGCGGCAACAGCAGAGCAATCGTCTCGGCCATGTCGCCGACCGCTTGATAACTTTCCTCGAACAGCCAATCGGGCAGGCGGCTGGCGTTGGTTGCAAACTCGCGCAGCACGCGCGCATTGATTGCCTGGCGCGGCTTGCCTCCCGCGAGAAAGTAGACCGCCCACGCGGCGTCGGCCGCGTAGGCCAGTGCCAAGTAACGCTTTAGTGCATCGACCTTGGAGCGCGTCGAGGTCGAAGTGTCGAGTTCATTGAAGAGCTTGGCGAAGCGCTTCATGCAGATTCGGGTGCGGACTCCGGCACCGCCGCGTCGCCGACGGCTGCATCATCAGCTTCCTCATCGCCATACTCGGTCTCAAACGCCGAAGCGTCGAGGCCCTGCTCGGTCAGCCAGCGCACCAGTACCGGAATCTGCCCGTGCGTGACGATTACCTGCTGGGCGCCGGTAGCACCGATGCCCTTGATCAAGCCCGGCCAGTCAGCGTGATCTGACAGTACGAAGCCGCGATCGAGCGAGCGGCGGCGGCGCGTGCCGCGCAATCGCATCCAGCCCGAGGCAAACGCGTCCGAATAGTCACCGAACCGCCGCATCCAAGGCGAGCCTTGCGCCGACGGCGGCGCCAGTATCAGGGCTCGCGACAGGTCAGCCTTGTCGGTTTCCGAGACGAGCTGCGTTGGCGGCAACGCCACACCGCTCGCGCGATACGCACGATTGAGCGGTTCCACTGCGCCGTGCACAACGATGCGCCCAATGCTGGCGTCCACACCCGACAAAATCCGCTGTGCCTTGCCGAACGCGTAGCAGAACAGCACCGAGGCGCGCCCGCTGTCGGCATTGGCGCTCCACCAGGTATTGATGTCGGCAAACACCTGCTGCGAGTCATCCCAGCGATAAATCGGCAGGCCGAAAGTTGATTCGGTGATGAAAGCGTCGCAGCGCACCGGCTCAAATGGCACGCACGTGGAGTCCGGATTGAGCTTGTAGTCGCCCGAAGCGACCCACACGCGGCCACCTTTTTCCACTCTGACTTGCGATGAGCCGAGCACGTGGCCGGCGGGATGCAGCGATACGCGCACGCCGTTGATCTCGATCGGATCTCCATACTCGACCGTTTGCAGGGAGATCTGGCCAAGCCGCGTACGAAGCACGTGCTCGGCAGACGCCGCTGCCAGATAACTCGCATGCCCCGGGCGCGCGTGATCACCGTGCGCGTGCGTAATCACTGCCCGATCAACATTGCGCCACGGGTCGATGTAAAAATCGCCCGCGGGACAATACAGCCCCTGCGGTCGCGCAACGATCAATGCGGGGTCTGTCATGTGGCCGAGAAGCGTCGATCGTTTCTAGCCATCGTCGCGATGCGTCGCCAACACGGTCAACGCGCGCACGACCTGATAAGCGACCCAGCTCGCCGTGCGGCGCAACCAGCTCCGGCGCGCACACGCGTCGGCATCGACCACGCTCGCATCATGTTCAATCGCATTTTCCAGATCCATGCGCAGCGAGTGCGCAAATTGTGCGTCGTACACCACCACGTTCGCCTCGCGTGCCAACAGCAGACTGTACGGATCGATGTTGCTCGATCCCACGGTTGCCCAGTTTTGATCGACCACCGCCACCTTGGCGTGCAGATAGCTCGGCGTGTATTCGTAAATCTGCACTCCGCATTTGACCAGATCGCCGTAGAGCGCTTGCTGCGCGTAGTGCTGCAACCGGTACTCGACTCGACCTTGCAGCAGTAGCCGAACGCGTACGCCACGCTCGACCATCGCGCACAACGCGTCGCGAAACTTTTTACCCGGCAGGAAATACGCGTTGGCGATCAAAACGTCGTGCCGAGCGCGCGCAAACGCATCGAGATACGCACGCTCGATGGTGCGGCGATTGCGCAGGTTGTCGCGCAACAGCAGCGCCGCGCGAGCGCCGTCGTGGCGCAGCGGCGGCGGATTGACGTGCCGCGGCCGCGCCGATGGCCGACGCTTCAACTGCAGCACCGACACGGTCCACCAAAGC
>JACCZX010000286.1 GCA_013695705.1 Burkholderiaceae bacterium
GGGATGGTCGCGCCGGCCAGCTTGGTGCGTTGGCCGTCAAGCGAGCGCTGGAGAGACGGCGGCAGATTCAGCGTCGGCAAACGCGCGTCGAGCGCGCGGTTGAAGCTTTGCAGCATCACGATTCCGAGCACCGCGATCGCGAGCAGACCAGCAGTTCGCGAAGCGGCATTGTTGATTCCGGACGCGATGCCTGCGCGCGATTGCGCAATGGAGTTCATGACGGTCGTCGTCAACGGCGCGACGCTGACCGCCATCCCGATTCCGAGCACGACCACGGCCGGAAAAAATGTTCCCCAATAAGTGCCGCCAACGCCTGGGAGGACGAAGAGTGCAAACCCGGCCGCGGCGATGAGCGGGCCGAGAACGAGAGGAGGCCGGGCGCCGTAGCGCTGCACGAGTCCGCCGGACCAGCGCGACAAGAGAAAGATGATGAGGATCAATGGCAGCAACGCAGCGCCCGCTCTGTGGGCGTGTATCGTTGCACCTGAATCAGGTTCAACGGCAGAAAGAAGAGCGTCCCGCCGAGCGCGCCGTAGAGAAAAAGCGTGAGGAGATTGGCGCCCGTGAACGCGCGGGAACGAAACAGTTCCAACGGCAACATGGGCTCGCGGATTCGGCGCTCGAGAACGAGAAAAGTCACGAGGCAAACGCAGGCGATGACAAGGCTGGAGATCACTGCCGGATGCGCGAAACCGAGGCGTGAAGATTCGACCAAGCCGAAGACGAGTGCGCCCAGACCGGCCGCGGTCAGAAGCGCGCCCCACCAATCGAGACGGGCTTTGGTCGCGCTGGAACTCTCGGGCACGTGCCAGAGCGATATCGCAATGATCACAATCGCCAGCGGGATGTTGATGAAGAAAACGGCGCGCCACGAGACCTGATCCACGAGCCAACCGCCGAGCACCGGCCCGATCGCGGCCGTCATCGCGCTGAAGCCCGACCACGTTCCGATGGCGCGTCCCCGTTCTTCTTCGCGAAAGGAGCTGCTGATGATGGCGAGACTTCCCGGAACGAGCAGTGCCGCGCCGATTCCCTGCACGGCGCGGGCGATGACGAGCTGGCCGATGCCACCAGCCAGGCCGCACCACGCCGACGCCGCCGTAAAAACGGCGACGCCTATCAGGAAAACGCGCCGTCTCCCGTAATGATCGCCTAACGAGCCGCCCACCAAGAGGAGCGCGGCGAGAAAGAGCGCGTAAGCTTCGATCACCCATTGCACGTCCGGCACGCTGGCATTCAGATCGATTTGCAAGGCCGGCAACGCCACGTTCACGACCGTGCCGTCGATGAACGCCATGCTCGAAGCGAGGATCGTCGCGGCCAGCACCCACTTCCCCGACGCCGCCATACAAGGCGCCGTCGCCGCCCCCGCACGGATGACGCTCTCATCGCAAGGCTCACGCATGGACGCGATCATCTTGAATTTCTACACCGGGCGGGAACCGCGCGGTGGCAGTTAATCTGCATATCTACGGCCAAGTCGCATCGGATTCTTGAATGCCTGATGCCCCTGAAAGTTCGCAATAAGCTGGCACCCTGCGGGCGTAATCGTCTGTAATCTGCGGTGATGGCGATTCCGAAACACGACGGCTTGTTCAACCCGCTACTCGAAGCGATGCGCGAGCTTGGAGGCTCTGCGTCAGTCTCTGAGCGGGAAGATAAGGTCGCTGAACTCCTGAAGCTCTCAGATGCTGAAGCATCGGAGATTCACCGCGGAAATCGAACGAAGCTAAGTTACCGCTTGGCATGGGCACGGAATTATCTAAAGCGTGCGGGACTGCTCGAGCTCAACCCGCGGAGTTTGGGCCCTTACCGCATCGTGCACAGGCGTCGGGAAAGTTGATCCAGTCGCGGTTAATCGTTCGGTAAAAAGCCTCGGTCGAGCCGGTGGTATTGGTGACGAAGACGAATCGGCGGAAAAAGAGACATCGCCGCCGGAAATGCGTTGGGAAGACGAGGCGCTCGAAACGATCAAGCAGATTTCGCCTCTGTCAGCGCTTGCTGCGAGAATCTGGTTTCATCCAAGTGGAAGTCACTGG
>JACCZX010000297.1 GCA_013695705.1 Burkholderiaceae bacterium
TCGCGCCATTCTTTAGCAGACTCGACCAGGTCGGGCGGAATCTCGATGTACTCGAACTTCATGCCCTTGCTGGCTTCGTCCCAGATGATCGCTTTCATCTTGACCAGATCCACCACGCCGCGAAAACCCTCTTCGGCGCCGATGGGAATTTGGATCGGCACCGGATTAGCCTTGAGCCGCAACTTCATCTGCTCATAGACCTTGAAAAAATTGGCACCAGTACGGTCCATCTTGTTGACGAACGCGAGCCGCGGCACACCATACTTGTTGGCCTGCCGCCATACCGTTTCTGACTGAGGCTGTACGCCGCCCACGGCGCAATACACCATGCACGCGCCGTCGAGCACACGCATGCTGCGCTCGACCTCGATCGTGAAATCGACGTGGCCAGGCGTGTCGATGATGTTGATGCGGTGCTCGGGAAACGACAAATCCATGCCGCGCCAGAACGCCGTGGTCGCCGCCGACGTGATCGTGATGCCGCGCTCCTGCTCCTGCTCCATCCAGTCCATCGTCGCGGCGCCTTCGTGCACCTCGCCGAGTTTGTGATTAACCCCGGTATAGAACAACACACGCTCAGTGGTCGTGGTCTTACCGGCGTCGATGTGCGCCGAGATTCCGATGTTCCGGTACAGCTCAATAGGAGTCTTGCGTGGCATAAAGAGTTAAGTCCAACAACCTCAAGTTGCCGAACCGCGCAGCGGGCCGGCTTATATAGCTCCGGTCAAAACCGGAAGTGCGCGAAGGCCTTATTCGCTTCTGCCATGCGGTGCACTTCTTCTTTTTTCTTCATCGCGCCGCCGCGACCTTCGGCCGCTTCCATCAATTCGCCGGCCAGCCGAAGCGGCATCGATTTCTCACTGCGCTTTTTGGCGGCTTCCCGCAGCCAGCGCATCGCCAGCGCCAGGCGGCGGACCGGCCGTACCTCAACCGGCACCTGATAGTTCGCACCACCGACGCGACGGCTTTTTACTTCGACCATCGGTCGAACGTTCGACAGGGCCGCCGAAAAAACTTCGAGCGCGTCCTTGCCGCCCTTCGTCTCAATCTGAGTTAGCGCGCCATAAACGATGCGCTCGGCAACGGCTTTCTTGCCGTCGAGCATGATGATATTGACGAACTTGGTCAGATCCTGCGAATTGAATTTCGGATCAGGCAGGATGTCACGCTTGGGTACTTCACGACGACGCGGCACTTTTTTTACCTCTCTCTTCAGTCGTTATGCGGTTCCATGCTGACGAACCGCGACTTACTCGATCTCCCTACATGGGACGACCGACAGAAAATCACGCAGGCTTAGGACGCTTGGCGCCGTATTTGGAACGGCTCTGCTTGCGATCTTTCACGCCCTGGGTATCAAGTGAGCCACGCACGATGTGGTAGCGCACGCCAGGCAAATCCTTCACACGTCCGCCACGAATCAAAACGACCGAGTGCTCCTGCAGGTTGTGGCCCTCGCCGCCGATATACGAAATGACCTCGTAGCCATTGACCAAGCGCACCTTTGCGACCTTACGCAGAGCGGAGTTCGGCTTCTTCGGCGTAGTTGTGTAGACACGTGTGCACACTCCGCGCTTCTGCGGACTTAATTTCAAAGCTGGACTCTTGCTCTTGATGCGCGTGCTCTCACGCGGTTTGCGCACAAGCTGATTAATGGTCGGCATAAATTCGGATCTGTTTACCTAAAAAGTACAGCGCCCCTGCGAGCGCCGAAAAGCCTTCGATTATCGCTAGCAGCTATCAGACGTGTCAAGGCAGCTACGGGAAACGGCTACTCGGCCACTTCGGCCGACTCGTCTGCTCCCGTTTCCGCCTCGCCCACGACCGTCGCCATCAATTCCATCTCGGCCAATTGCTTTTGCTCGAGCGCATCGGCAATTTCTTTTTCCCTGCGCGCACGATGGAAAGCCATGCCGGTTCCGGCAGGTATCAGGCGGCCGACGATGACGTTTTCCTTCAGTCCGCGCAGGTCGTCCTTCTTGCCCATGATCGCCGCTTCGGTCAGCACTCGTGTGGTTTCCTGGAACGAAGCCGCGGAGATGAACGAGTCGGTCGATAGCGACGCCTTGGTGATCCCGAGCAGGATGTTCTCGTACAGTGCGGGACGCTTGCCTTCAGCGATCGCTTTGTCGTTCTCGTCGAGCATCTCCGAGCGCTCGACTTGCTCGCCAACGATGAACGGCACGTCACCCGGATCGGTCGTCTGCACCCGGCGCAACATCTGGCGCACGATCACTTCGATGTGCTTGTCGTTGATCTTCACGCCCTGCAGGCGATAAACGTCCTGCACTTCGTCAACGATATAGCGCGCGAGCGAATCGACGCCAAGCAAGCGCAGGATGTCGTGCGGATCAGCCGAGCCATCGACAATCAGCTCGCCCTTGTTCACCACCTGGCCGTCGTGCACCAGCATGTGCTTTTCCTTCGAAATCAGGAATTCATGCTCCTCGCCTTCGAGATCGGTAATGATCAGACGCTGCTTGCCCTTGGTTTCCTTGCCGAACGTCACCGTGCCGGTCACCTCGGCCAGCATGCCAGCGTCTTTTGGTGAGCGCGCTTCGAACAACTCCGCCACTCGCGGCAAGCCGCCGGTGATGTCACGCGTCTTCTGCGATTCAGTCGGAATCCGTGCCAGCACTTCGCCAACACCCACTTGCTGTGCGTCACGCACGACGATCAACGCGCCGACCGGGAAGCTGATTGTCACCGAGTGCTCGGTGCCTGGAATCTTGACCTCGTCGCTCATTTCGTTCAGCAGCTTCACCTGCGGCCGCACGCCCTTCGCGGCAGTCGGACCACGGCGCTTTGCGTCGATAACGACCAGCGTCGAAAGCCCGGTCACTTCGTCGATCTGCCGCGCCACTGTGACGCCTTCTTCGACGTTCTCGAACTTCACCGTTCCTGCAAACTCGGTGACGATCGGACGCGTCAACGGATCCCAACTTGCAAGCTGTATCCCGGCCTTGACCTGCTTACCGTCTGCGGCTAGCAGCGTTGCACCGTAAGGCACCTTGTGGCGCTCGCGCTCACGGCCGTTGTCATCGACGATCGTCACTTCGCCGGAGCGGCCAATAGCGACCTGCTCGCCCTTGGCATTGGTGACGTAGCGCATCGTGCTGGTGAATCTCACGG
>JACCZX010000053.1 GCA_013695705.1 Burkholderiaceae bacterium
GCGTCGAGTCGCGTTGCCAGCGGCGTTGCAGCCCATGCTGGCTGCGCCTTACGCGCGGCGCGATATTTTGCGGAAATCGACTGCGCGTCGTCCTCCTGCAGTTGGGTGATGATTGAACCGTTCGCAGGATTTTCAATAATCAGCATTGCTTACTTTGCGCCCAACTCTCGCACGCTCTGCCGCGCTTCGTCGCCCTCGGGAATCGGCCGGCCTGAATCGCGCCACTCGACTGCCGAGTGGAACCCATGCTTCTCTGCGTGCGCGCGAAACCACATGCCTTCCGGGTTGTGGCGCGTGATGCCGTCGAATACGGTCGCGATCATCTGCGTCGACGCCAGTCCCATGTTTTCGTACGCCTGATTGATCATTAGCTTCTGCATCATCAGCTGGCCACGCGGTACGCCGGCGATGCGTCCTGCCAACGCGTTGACGGCGGCATCCAGATCAGGCGGTGCCACAGCCTCGATCGCCAGTCCCCATTCTTTCGCAGTCGCGCCGTCAATCGTATCGCCCGTGTAAAGCAGCCGCTTTGCGCGCTGCATGCCGACGCGATACAGCCACATCGCGGTTGACGGACAGCCCCACACGCGAGTCGGCATGTAGCCGATCCGTGCGGAGGTTTCCATCACCAGCAGATCGCAGCAAAGTGCGATATCTGAGCCGCCTGCCACTGCGTATTGCTGCACGCGACAAATCGTCGGCTTGTAGCTGCGCCATAAGCTCATGATGTCGTCGGTGGCGCCCTTCATCCATCGATAGTCGACCATGGGGTCCCACGGCACGTCGTTCTGCAGCCACTCGTGAGCGTCCGGACTTTCGGCCGAGTCTTTCATGTCGTAGCCGGCGCAAAACGCGCGCCCCGCACCTTGCACCACGATCACGTGCACGGTGTCGTCAGCGTTGGCAAGTTCGACCGCACGCCGAATCTCGCCCGGCATCTGCGTCGAAATGGCGTTCAGCCGCTCGGGCCGATTCAGTGTGATGCGCGCAATGCGCGGATTGGCTGCGTCCTTTCCGTAAAGCAGCGTGCTGAATGCTTCGCTCATCGGTGTGCCTCAATAGCGCTCAGGAAATCATTCAAGATTGGATCGCCCGATAGCAACTCACTACTTCTCCAGTCGAGAAATTCTGGGTGCCACTGCACGGCGCTCACGTACGAGCGGCCGCTCCAGCGCATCGCCTCGACCATTCCATCGTCGGGCGACGTTGCTTCCACGGTGAATTGGTCAGCGAGCTTCTTCACTCCCTGATGATGGACGCTATTGACGCGGGCGCGCGCAACGCCAGGGTACATACCGGCCAAACGTGTACCGGACACGAGCTCGATCTCGTGAAAATTCTGGTCGTACAGCGCGGCGTCACGATGCGTGCGGCTGTTTGGCTGTTGCGTTGTGATGTCCTGATAAAGCGTGCCGCCGAATGCAACATTGATCACCTGCAATCCGCGACAGACTCCAAGCACCGGCTTGCCGACATCGATAAACGCTCGCAGCAACGCAATCTCATACTCGTCGCGCACGCGGTCGCCGTTCCATTCGGGCTTCAAGGGCTCTTCACCGTAGCTGCCCGGCCACACATCCGAGCCGCCATGCAACACCAGGCCGTCGAGCATCGACGCGTAGTCGTGCAGCGTTACGTCGCCGCGTTTGGTCAGCCCTTCGGGTGAAGGAATGACCAGCGCGAGCGCGCTCGCCGATTGCACCCAGTGCACGATCGACTGCTCCACATATTGCAGCGTCTTGCCCGTAAAAACCGGACGATTCGCGTCGGCGTGAAAAAAGCACACCGAGATGCCGATGCGCTGACGTTTACTCATACGGCGCTTTCACATCGCCTGCTCAAAGAAACGCGTGAAATCAGCGCGCGTGCAGGGGCGCGGATTGGTCTGGTGGCAGATGTCTTTTTCCGCAATGTCAACCAGCGCCGATATTTGAGCCGCCTTCACGCCAACTGCGGATAGCGACGGTGCGATACCGATATCTCGCTTCAAGCGCATCAGCCACGGAACAAAGTCTTCGGCGGCGCCAGTGCCTACGACGCGTGCCAACTCGGCGAACTTGCCGTGCGCGGTGTCGAGATTGAATCGCATCACCGGCTCGAGCATTAATGCGTTGGCCAGCCCGTGATGCAGATCGCACACTGCACCGAGCGCGTGCGCGCACGAGTGCACCGCGCCCAGATCCTTCTGGAACGCAATCGCGCCCATCATCGACGCCATCATCATGTCGGCACGCGCGGTGAGATTGCGCCCGTCCCTGACCGCGGTCGGCAGCGCGCGCGCGGCGATGCGGACGCCTTCGAGCGCGATACCGTCGCACAGCGGATGAAACGCGGGTGACAGATACGATTCGATGTTGTGCGTTAGCGCATCCATGCCGGTGGCGGCGGTCACCGCGGGCGGCAAGTCGATCGTCAACTC
>JACCZX010000299.1 GCA_013695705.1 Burkholderiaceae bacterium
GAATACAGGTTCAGCACCTTGTCCTGCGCATCGCTGCGCAGAGGCGTAGCCAAAGCGGCGGCCACTCCTGCGATTACAGCGAACTGCATTGCGCGTTGCAGGCACGTTTCGGCGAGGCGCCGAGGCGTTTGCATTCGGTTCATCGACCCACCCATTCGATCGTTGTGAAGCGGATGGGCGGACCTTATCGCAACCTGATATCAAATGCAAACGATTCTCATTAACGAGAATGGATTAGCTAAATCAAGGCTTTATGACTTCCGTGCCTTCATCTGACGGAAACAAAGGGGAAAAACGCGCCGCAAGGAAACCGCGCTCATCGGTGGCACGCAACGGGCGGGCATCAACGTCGAAAAAGCGCCGGGCCCCGTCGAAACGCGCTCTCCAATAGCGATCGTCGAGTGCTTCGATTCGCACGCGGCCACCACGCGCCGGCGCGTGCAGAAAGCGCCCCTCTCCTATATAGATGGCCACGTGCGAGTAGGCGCGGGCCAGTGTGTTGAAGAACACCAGATCGCCGGGTTCGAGTTGTGAGCGCGTGATCGGCTCGCCGACTCTTCCGATGTCTTCCGAGCGTCGCGGCAACTGACGCGCACCCACCGCGTTGTAAACATATCGAACGAGTCCGCTGCAGTCGAAGCCGCTCGCAGGGGTCGATCCGCCATATCGATAAGGCGTGTCAAGCAACGTGAGGGCGCGAACCACGATATCGGATCGGACACTCGCGTCCTCGCGTTCACCCTCCGCCGCGTTGGCGTTGTGAGCGAATAAAGCTGCTGCAATGCCGAGGACGGCGAGCGTGTGCTTCACGTCAGGCGGCGCGGTCCGGCAGCGCCTTCGGATCGTTGTAGCTCTTCACCTGCGTGCCGCGATAGAGAATTTGCGCGTTTCTTTCGGTGATCTGCCGGTGCAGCGCCACGAAATCCGGCTGCATGTCGGCGGTGGGCCGAGGCTCTGGAGCGAAGTGATGAAACGTGTCGACGCCGCGAACCAGCGTCGCACTGTCCTCGCCGGCGACTTGCGAGACATTGGTCGGGATGTAGCGGATCGCGAATCCAATACGGCGATCGTTCGACGGATTGGCCGGAGAGCCGTGCACCAATCGCACGTGATGCAGCGAAATCTCGCCGGGCCGCAGCTCGATCGTCACTGCTTTCGACTCGTCAACGTCAACCGCGACTTCCTGCCCGCGCGTCAACAGATTATTCTTGGCAAACGTATCGCGATGCTCAAGTTGGTCCGACAGGTGCGTGCCGGGAATGAACGTCATCGCACCATTGGCATGATTGCTCGGCGTCAGCGCAACCCACGCGGTGACGACATCGGGCCTGCTGAGCCCCCAGTAGGTCGAATCCTGATGCCACGAGACGAACGCCGGGTTGCTCGCTTCCTTGATAAAAAAATTGGTGGTCCAACACAACAGATTCGGCCCGTATAAATCTTCGATCGCGTCGACGATCCGGCTATTGCGTACCAGGTCTGCGAGCCACGGAAACAGCAGATGCGTCTTATGGCGCAAGTCGCCCCCGAGCGGGCCACCGGATTTTGATTCGTAGTGCTGCAGCGTGCTGCGAATCTCAAGCGCTTCGGCTTCCGGCATCACGCGTATCGGAAACACGCACCCATCGCGCCGGAATTGTTCGATCTGCGTTTCGCTCAGGATTTTTGGCATGGCCGTCCTCGTCAAAAAAATCAGGCGGCGCCGCTGATGATGTTCATCACTTCGGACGATGCGTGCGCATCGGCAGGCGTGCCCGCAAAAATAATCTCGCCGCGCTCCAGAACATACAAGCTGTCCGCATATTCAGGAATATGGTGAATGTTCGACTCCGCCATCAGGATCCCGTGCCCGAGTCGGCGGATCGACGCGATGCCGTCGCTGATGCTGGGGATGATCGCCGGCGACAAGCCTTCGAACGGCTCGTCGAGCAGCAGCAGCTCCGCATCGAGTGTCAGCGCGCGCGCGATCGATACCATCTTGCGCTCGCCGCCGGAAAGCTGGCTGCCGCCGCGCGTGGCGTAATCACGCAGCTTAGGAAAAATTTCGTACGCCATCGCAATGCGGGTCTTCGCGTCGCGGCCTTGCGGTCGCGTCCATGTCGGCAGCTCGATGTTTTCCGCCACATTCAGATCGCCGAACACCTGGCTTTCCTCCGGCGCGTAGCCAATGCCGAGCTGCGCGATCTTGTGCGTCGGCAGTCCGACGATCGACGCATTCTTCAGCGCGACAGTTCCCGATACCGGAGTCAGGTAGCCCATGATCGTGCGGAAGGTCGTCGTCTTGCCGGCGCCGTTGCGCCCGATCAGACACACCAGTTCGCCGGCTGCAACCTCCACCGAGATACCGCGCAGGATGCGGCTGTTCTGGATGTCAACGGTCAACTGATCGAGTGCAAGCATCAAGCCGCCCGTTGCGACATTTTGCCGACCAGCTTGCCGACAACAGCAGCGACAATGTCGGGATCTTTGAAAAATGCATCGGGAGGAAGGTCGGCCAGCACCTTGCCCTCTTTTAACGCAATGATGCGCGTCGAGTACTCGGCCACGAGGTTCATGTCGTGCTCGACCAAAATAATTGCCTGCACGCCCGCATGCTTCGCGGCATCCATCAGCGTGCGCATGATGCCGTGCTTGTCGCCGCTCGAGACGCCGCTGGTGGGCTCGTCGAGCAAAATTACCTCCGGCGTCAGCGCGAATGCGCTGGCGATATCGAGCAGCTTCTTTTCGCCTTGCGACAGCAGTCGCGATTCGGTGTCGAGCTTCGTGTCGAGCCCGAATATCGCCGCAACCTCCCGTACGCGGGAGCGCAATGCTGAGTCCGTGGCCACCGACGCGAACAAGCGCAGACTCTTTGAGGCCTGCGACACGACCGCCACGCCGATCGTTTGCGCCACCGTCATCGCTGGGAAGATATGCACGAGCTGAAAAGCGCGCGCCATACCCCGCTTGGCAAGCGCCACCGGACCGATGCCGGCAATGTCTTCGCCCTTGAAGCGCACCGTTCCCGAGGTCGGCTTCAACAGGCCGGTCAGTACGTTGACCAAAGTCGTCTTGCCCGCTCCGTTCGGACCGACGATCGACAACAACTCGCCGGCTGCGACCGAAAGTGAAACGCCGTCGAGCGCGACGAAACTGCCATAAGCCTTGCTGACGCTGACGGTTTCGATCAATGCCGTCATTGCTTGTGCTTCAACTTCGACCACAGATCCTGCGCCACACCCATCA
This sequence comes from Burkholderiaceae bacterium, assembly GCA_013695705.1. GTDB lineage: Bacteria > Pseudomonadota > Gammaproteobacteria > Burkholderiales > Burkholderiaceae_F > JACCZX01. Next base: position 3,226 of record JACCZX010000299.1, read on the forward strand.
CGCCGCGCGGAAACAGGATCACGATCAGCGCCAACGTGACGCCGAGAAAAAATCGCCAGTACTGCGTGAGCGACATCAATTCGGATTTGAGAAAAATGAATACGAACGCGCCCACCAGCGGGCCGAAGAAATTTGCGAACCCGCCGAGCACCGTCATGAACACCAGCTCGCCGGAGTGCGTCCAGTAGGCTGTCTCGGGATCGGCCTGACCGGTGTTGATCGCCAGAATCACACCGCCGACTGCGCAGTAAAAGGCCGAAATCAAAAACGCCGCAAGCCGAAACATGCGCACGCGAACGCCGAGATATTCAGCCTTGCGCGAATTCTCTCGAATCGCGGTCAGATGCAGACCAAACGGCGAATGCACGATTCGCCACATCACGAATCCCAGCACGACCAGCAGCACCAGGCAGTAGTAATAAAACGGTCCGATCAAAAATGCGGTTTTATCGAGCTCGCTGAACTCGTTTCCAAACAGCGCGGGACGCAACACGCGAATCCCGGTATCGCCGCCGGTGATGTTGTAGAACTTGAACAGGAACGAATGGAACAGCATGCCGAAAGCAAGCGTCAGGATGCCGAAGAAAATTCGCACGTAGCGGACAGCGAGTAAGCCCACCGGGACTGCCACAACGACTGCGGCCAGTCCGGAGACGAGCAGGATCACCTCAAAGCTCTTGATGCCGAGCTTGCTGGTAAGCACCGCTGCGCCGTACGCGCCCAACGCTACGAACAGCGCGTGGCCGAACGACAACAAGCCCGTATAGCCGAAGAGCAGATTGAAGCCAAGCAGCGCAATCGCGTAAGCGAATGCCGGCAGCACGAGCGTGACGTAATAAGGCTGGGCGAAGCTCGGGAATAGTGCCAGCACGATCAGCGCTGCAATGACGATCATCAGCAGCGCGGTGTGCCGGCGCAATCGATTCGCGCCCGCCTCGTTGCTGCCCGTTACTGCCGCAGTTACGTCGCTCGCGCTCATTCGATCGGCTTGCCGAACAAGCCGGCCGGACGCGCGATCAACACCACGATCACCACCAGGTAGATCGCGAGGATCTCGAGCTCGGCATAGAACGTGATCGCCGCGGCGCGCATCAGCCCGACAATCAGCGCGCCAACCAGCGCCCCGCGCATGCTGCCGAGTCCACCGATCACGACTACTGCGAACGCTTCGACTACGAGCTCGACCGGCATGTCGAGCGAAGCTGCCGCGGTCGGAACCACCAGAGCGCCGCCCACCGTTCCGAGAATCGTGCCAAGCGTGAACACGCTGGTGTACATCCACCGCACGTTGACACCGAGCGCCTGGCTCATTTCGCGATTCTCGGCCGTAGCGCGCAGGATGCGACCAAAGCGCGTGCGTTGCAAAAACGCGCCGATGCCCAGCGCAATCAAGATGCTCGCGGCTATCACCAGCAGGTTGTAAGTCGACACCGAAAACGCGCCGATTGATAGCCTGCCGTACTCAGTCGCCAAGTTCCCGAGCTGCTGCGGATTCGCACCCCAGAAGAAACGCAGCGCGTCCTGAAACATCAGCACCAGCGCGAAGGTCAGCAGCAACTGAAACGCTTCGTCGCGTGCGTAGACGGTGCGCAACAGCGCTTCGATCGCGGGGCCGATTGCACCAAGCACGATGCCCGAGACGATCAACACGGGCAGAAACATCCACGGCGGCAGGCCCGCTGCCAGTGCCCAGTTGACGCTGCTAATGCCGAAGTACGCACCGAGTGCGTAGAACGAGCCGCACGCTAGGTTGACGATCTTTTGCACGCCGAAGACGAGCTGCAGCCCTGCGGCCACCAAAAATAGAACGGCGGCGTGAAAAACGCCGCCAAGCAAGATGTCGAAAAACGAGGTCACGATGCTTGCTTAGAAACGCTGAAGAAACGTCGTGAGCGGCCTCGGCCGGCCCCGGACACGATCCGGAGTCGGCGCGAGGAAACGGACACGTACGGAATGTACGGAGAGCACCGCAGCGCCGAGATTGCCGCGCAGTAGCTTATTCAGCGCTTCTTCAAAGTTTTATTTGCGCCGTCTCTATCCACTTCCAAAAATCCGTGCCGGTGGGCTTTTGCAGCTGGTCAGAGTACATGCGATCCACCTGGCCCAATGTCGCAAAGTCGTAGCGGTTCTTGTGCGTCGTCAAGCCTTGATAAAACGTCTGCTCCGCAATGTGATCCTTTCGCATACTGCCCGGGCCGCCCAGCGACTCGACTTTGACGCCTTCCATCGCGCTGATCACGTCTTCTTTGCCTGGCCATGCGTTCTTCGCCTTGTACGCAGCCTCTACGCCCGCCTTGTAAACCTGCATTGCGAAATAAGCGCGATCGGCTTCCCAATGCGGATAGTCCTTGTACTTATCCTCGTACTCTTTGACGAACAACCTTTGTAGCGGACTCGCGTTGGCGTGATCAAAATAAAGCGTGTTGTGGCCAAAGATCATTCCCTCGGGCGTGAACTCTTTCTTCAACAAAGTGTGTTGAAAGCCAGCCGCCGGGAAAACAAATTTGGTTTTGCCATCCATCAAACCCGCGCCGTGAGCGGTGCGCATGAAAATCGGCAGATCCGCGAACAACAGCGACGAAAACACGAGATCGGGCTTGGCCGCCTTCAATGCTGCGACGTGCGTCGTCAAGTCGAGTGTTCCGACCTTCGGCCACTGCTCGGCAACCACCTTTACGTCGACATTGAACTTCTTTAACAGCGCCTGGAACGCCGCCATGTTGTTGCGGCCGTATGAATAATCAGGGTTGATGCCCGCGATCGTCGAGAATTGTCCTTTCCAGTACTTGATCGCCAGCAGCGACCCCATCACCGCTTCGCATTCGTTATCCGTGCTGCGGAAAATATAGCGCGGGGTCGGCATCGTTTCCTTGACACCATCCTGCGTTGTGCCATCCCAGAAAATCAGCAGTGCTTTCATTTCCTCGGCCACCGCGCCCATTGCCAGGCTTACGCCAGACGACACAATGCCCTGCACACAATCGACCTTGTCTTGCAGCACCAGTTTGCGCAGCCGCTCGATCGAATCCTTCGGATTGGTTTCTTCCTCGACAATCAGCTCGATCTTTCGGCCGGCTATGCCGCCCGATGCGTTCATGCGCTCAACCGCGAACTGAGTGCCGCGCAGCCCGCATTCGCCGATCGTGCCGGCGATGCCGGCCTTTGGCGCGATGACACCGATGCGCACTGGCGTGTTTTGAGCGATCGCGGGAAAACTTAATAACGGTTGCGCGGCGACTGCGACACCCGCGCCACCGACGGCTTTCAGTAATCTTCTGCGGTTGTTCTGCACGACATGCCTCCTGTTGTTGTAGTAGTAAAACCTGCGGCGACTGATCGCTTACGCCGGACCGACTGTAGCGCGGGTGAACTCCTCGATCACGTCGAGCAAACGGTCGCTCGCATTGGCCGCGCGCTCCTCGTCTTTGTCCGCAATCGCACGCGCAATATCGGCGTGCAGCTTTGCAGTACGCGGCATATCGGCCGTTTGCTTGTAATGGATGTACCAGAAGCGCCGCGACAGCCCGTGCATCAGGCTCATCGCGCCCGCGGCGAACTCGTTATGCGCCGCACTTGAACACAGCAGATTGAACTCCCGATCGGTGCGCATGAAGCTGACGTCGTCGTTCGCGCGCGCAGACTTTTCAAAGTCACGCGCGAGCTCGCGGAAGCGTGCGCGCTGTTCATCGGTTGCACGGCGCGCCGCTGTGCGTGCGATCAGCCGCTCCAGCTCGCGCCGTGTTTCATGCAACCGCAGTTGCCTGCCGACGTTGATCTCCGACACCATCACGCCACGCCGGGGCAAAATCTTCACCAGCCGCTCGCGCGCGAGTCGCTGCAACGCTTCGCGTATCGGCGTGCGGCCGATGCCGAGATGACCTGACAGCTCCGCCTCGGACACCGCAGCACCAGGCGCGAGGCGCAGTGTCACGATCATCTCTTCCAGCTCGGCATACGCGCGGTCGGTCAGGCTTTGCGCTGCCGCGACGGGTGCGATGGGCGCAACTTCCGCCGGGCTCGCGCGCTTCACGGGGCCCTTCCGTA
>JACCZX010000322.1 GCA_013695705.1 Burkholderiaceae bacterium
GCGTGATGGGCGTCGGCATGGGCTTTTCGATCGCGGCGGCCGTTGTCAGCGGCGAGCAGGTGATCGCGATTGAGGGCGACAGCGCCTTCGGCTTCTCCGGCATGGAATGCGAGACGATCTGCCGCTACAACCTGCCGGTGTGCGTCGTGATCATGAACAACAATGGCGTCTACCGCGGCGACGAAGTAAATCCGACCGGAGGACGCGACCCGTCGCCCCTGGTATTCGTCAAGGGCGCGCGCTACGAGAAACTGATGGAGGCCTTCGGCGGCGTGGGTGTGATGGCCGCGACCCCCGCCGAGCTTCGCAACGCGATGGAAGAAGCGATCCGCTCGCGCAAGCCGACGCTGATCAACGCGGTCATCGACGAAAAGGCGGGCACGGAAAGCGGCCGCATCACCAGTCTTAACCCGTCCGCAAAGAAGAAACCGTGACGGCATCTGACTTGCATAGGGAAACGTAATGGATAAGGCACTCTCAGGCTTTCGGATTCTGGACATGACGCACGTTCAGGCGGGGCCGACGGCATCGCAGTTGATGGCGTGGCTCGGTGCGGATGTGATCAAGTTCGAGCCGCCGACGGGCGATGCGACGCGCGCCCAGTTGCGCGATGTGCCGAACGCCGACAGCCTCTACTTCACGATGTTGAACTGCAACAAGCGTTCGATCACGGTCAACATGAAGAACGCGATGGGCAAGGAAGTCTTCATCGAGCTGCTTAAGAAGTGCGACGTCGTGATGGAGAACTTCGGCCCCGGCGTGCTCGACCGGTTGGGCTTCACGTGGGAGACGGTGCACGAGATCAATCCGCGCATCGTGATGGCGTCGATCAAGGGGTTCGGCTCGAGCGGTCCGTACTCGGATTTCAAGGCGTACGAAAACGTCGCGCAGGCCATGGGCGGTGGCATGAGCACGACCGGCGCGCCGGATGGTCCGCCGTTCGTGGCCGGTGCGCAGATCGGCGATTCCGGTACCGGGCTGCATCTGGTGATCGGCATCCTCGCCGCCTTGCATCAGCGCAACACGACGGGCCGTGGGCAGTATGTTGAGGTGGCGATGATGGACGCGGTGATGAATCTGTGCCGCGTCAAATGGCGCGACCATCAGCGTCTGACGCACGGATCCTTGAGCGAGTACGGCCAGCCGACCGAGGGACTCGATGCCACGCCGCGCGCCGGCAACGATTCGGGCGGTGGCCAGCTCGGCAACGTGCTCAAGTGCAAGCCTGGCGGGTCGACCGACTATATTTACGTCGTCGTTCAGGAGGCGGTGTGGAACGCGCTGGCGAATCGCGTTGGCGGCGCGTCGTTGGTGAGCGATCCGCGCTTCGCTGCGATTGGTGATCGGCGCAAGAATCAGACACAGATGTGGGCGTTGCTGAACGAGTTTGCGGCGGGCTATACCAAGCGCGAGCTGATGGCTGTGTTAAATGAGCTCGACGTCCCGTGCGGCCCGGTGATGAACACCAAGGATCTGGCCGAAGACGAGCACGTAAAACTGCGCGAGATGTACGTCGAGCTCGATCACCCGCAACGCGGCCAGTGGCACAACGTCGGCATGCCGATCAAGCTATCGGAGTCTCCGGCGAAGATCGAGCGCTCGCCGATGCTGGGTGAGCACACAGAAGAGATCTTGCGCGAAGTATTGGTTCTTCCCGAGGCACAGATCAACGCGATGCGCGACGCGGGGGCATTCACAAAAGATGCGCCGAAGAAAATGAGCGAGTACCAGCCGCTGCGGGCATAACAAGAGGAAAGTAAATTCATGGCAAGCGATAAGAATTCGGTCCGCAAGATTCTCGACAAGGTAAAGGCCAAGGGGCGCACTTCGCTCACCGCGCCCGAAGGCAAGCTCGTCTGCGACGCGTACGGAATCGCGGTTCCGAAAGAAGGAGTTGCAACGTCGGCCGCCGAAGCGTCGAAGCTCGCTGCCGGAATGGGATTTCCTGTAGTGCTGAAGATCGTCTCGCCGACGATTCTGCACAAGACCGAAGCCGGCGGCGTTCTGGTCGGCGTCAAAACGAAGGAAGACGTCGAAAGCGGCTTCGCGACGATCATGGCGAACGCGAAGAAATACGATGCGAAAGCGGATCTGCTCGGCGTTCAGGTGCAGCAGATGATGTCGAGTGGCCAAGAGGTCATCATCGGCGCCGTCACCGATCCGTCGTTCGGCAAGCTCGTCGCATTCGGCCTTGGCGGTATTTTGGTCGAGGTTCTAAAGGACATCACGTTCCGATTGGCGCCGGCCACACGCGAGGACGCGCTGTCGATGCTCGACGGCATCGCCGCAGCGGAAGTTCTGAAAGGCGTGCGCGGTGCTCCTGCAGTGGACCGCAACGCGCTGGCGTCGCTGATCCAGAACGTCTCGCAACTGATCAGCGACTTCCCCGAAATCTCGGAGATGGACTTAAACCCGGTGTTCGCCACAAAGACCAGCGCGACCGCCGCCGACGTCCGCATCGTCGTCGACTGGAATCCGCCCGAGGCGCGCTACCGCCCGAAGCACGACGACATCGTGCGCGACATGAATCGCATCATGAAGCCCGATGCGGTCGCGGTCATCGGCGCGTCGGGCGAGGCCGGCAAGATCGGCAATTCGGTGATGAAAAATCTGATCAACGGCGGATACCAGGGCGCAATCTATCCGATCAACCCTTCTGCCGACGAGATCATGGGCAAGAAGGCCTACAAGAGCGTCAAGGATGTTCCCGGCGACATTGACGTTGCGGTGTTCGCCATCCCGGCGAAGTTTGTCGCGCAGGCGCTGATTGAAGTCGGAGAGAAAAAAATTCCGGGCGCTGTTCTGATTCCGTCGGGGTTTGCCGAGACGGGCAACGTTGAGGGGCAGAAGGAGATCCAGGACATCGGCCGCAAGTACGGCGTGCGGCTGATGGGGCCGAATATCTACGGCTTCTATTACACGTGGAAGAATCTTTGCGCCACCTTTTGCACCGCGTACGACGTCAAGGGTCACGCCGCGCTGTCGTCGCAGTCGGGCGGAATCGGCATGGCGATTATCGGCTTCTCGCGCTCGGCCAAGATGGGCGTGTCGGCGATCGTCGGCCTGGGCAACAAGTCCGATATCGACGAGGATGACTTGCTCACGTTCTTCGAGCAGGACGACAACACGACGATCATTGCGCAGCATTGCGAAGACCTGAAAGACGGCCGCGCGTTTGCCGAGGTCGCGAAGCGCGTGTCGAAGAAAAAACCGATCGTCATGCTGAAGGCGGGCCGCACCAGCATGGGTGCGCGCGCGGCGAGCTCGCACACCGGCGCGCTCGCCGGCAACGACAAGATTTACGAAGACGTGTTGAAGCAATCAGGCGTGATCCGCGCGCGC
>JACCZX010000329.1 GCA_013695705.1 Burkholderiaceae bacterium
GAGGGCCAGAAAGTTTTCAAGGCGCTGGTCCGTGAAGGCAATTCGATGCAGAAGCGCACGATGAAAGCGACCGAAGAGAAAGTAGGCGACGTCGCCGGCCGCGTGAACGACGTCACGAGCAAGGTCACCCAGGTTGCCGCCGGTTTGCAAAAGCAGGCCACAGGAACGTGGGACAAATTGGAAGGTGTGTTTGAAACCCGGGTGGAGCGTGCGTTGCAGAGATTAAATGTGCCGACCAGCCGGGAGATTGCCGCCTTGAACAAACGGATTGAAGAGTTGAGCAAAGGTGCAACAGCCCAGCGCAGGACAGCGCGCAAGACGGTAACGAAGCGCGCCAGGAGCGTTAAGAAAACCGCTGCGTAACCACCAGGCAGGCGACCCAGGTACACAGCGCTTGCCGAGGGCGGCGCCGGTACAACGTCGCTCTGCTGTGACTGTGTGGGCGGTCGATAAGAGCGGGAGCTTGCTACTCGCTGCCGCCTCCGGCTGATCGCCGCGCTATTCTCGTGGCATGGAACGCAAGCCGCCACGCCGCACGCGCGAACGCATTCTGGACGTTTCGCTTCAGCTCTTCAACGACTTCGGCGAACCGAACGTCAACACCACGCTGATTTCGGAAGAGATGAAAATCTCGCCTGGCAACCTTTACTACCACTTCAAGAACAAAGACGACATCATCAATTGCATCTTCCAGCAGTTCGAACGCGAGATCGATCAGCTGCTGGCCGTGCCCACTGCGCGCTCCGCCAATGTCGAAGACGCGTGGCTTTTTCTGCACTTGCTGTTCGAGCAGATCTGGAAGTATCGGTTCTTTTATCGCGATCTGAATAATCTGTTGGCGAACAACCGCACACTTGAAATCAAGTTCAAGCAATTGCTGAATGAAAAGGTGCGCGTCGCTCGCCGTTTGTGCGAGGGGCTGCAGAACGACGGCGAGCTGCGCGCCAATCCGAGCGAGGTCGAAGCGCTGGCGACCAACATGGTCGTCATAGCCACCTATTGGCTCTCATACGCATACGTGCTCGACCCGCGCCGCTCCAACGAGCCAGCAGTGGTAAGTGCAGCGCTGCAGCGCGGCTGCTATCAGGTGATGGCATTGACGGCGCCCTATCTGACCGGCGACGCGCGCGGGTTGTTCGAACGACTGGCCGGTGAGTACGTGCGCGACTGACTTACAGTGGGAGACGATTGATGGCTAAATCCTGGGCGAAATTTCCGCACGCCGACAAAAAATTCCAGTACACGGCCGTAGCGTTGAAAAAGGCGTGGGATCGCCTACACAAAGGCGATTCCGAGCCATTGCCAAAGAATGAAGTCGTAATCGACGCATGGATTGCTTTTCACGCAGGCGAATTTCAGACCGCTGCGAAGCTGGGTGTTGAGGCGGGAACCGAAGGCGTCAATGTCGCCAACAAGTCACAGGCAATTTATGCGAATTATCTTGAAGCCACAGATCAGATAAAACTTGAGTTGTTCGAAGAGGTCGCGGGGCGAGCTGAGCAATCGCAGCTCGCTCAGCCAAAAAATGCGAACGCGTACTACTGGCAGGCGTACGCCTTAGGCCGCTATGCGCAGGGCATCTCGATTGCGAAAGCGCTGTCGCAGGGAATCGCCGGCAAAGTCAAGACAGCGCTCGAAACGACGATCAAACTGGCGCCCAAGCACGCCGATGCGCACATTGCGTTGGGCGCCTATCACGCTGAGATCATCGACAAGGTCGGGGCGATGCTCGGTGGACTAACCTATGGCGCAAAAAAAGATGCAGCTCTAAAAAGTTATCAGGCGGCGCTCAAGCTGAACCCGGAATCAGCAATCGCGCGCATCGAATACGCCAATGGCCTTGTATTGCTGGAAGGCAAGAAATCGTTGAAGCAAGCAGAGCAGCTTTATGCAGAAGCCGCTAATTGCGAGCCGATGGACGCGATGGAAAAACTCGACGTCGAGCAGGCCAAAGCCGAGTTGGAGGACTAAAAGCTCGAGCCCTGCTCCTTCAGGAACTCAATTTCTGCCGGTGTCGATTCTCGCCCCAGGATCGCGTTGCGATGGGGAAAGCGGCCGAAGCGCTTGATGACATCGAAGTGCTTGATTGCCCATGGCAGCGGATACGGCACGCCTTGCTGCGCGAGCCGCTCGAACAGCCGCACCGATTCGATCTGGTCGTTCAGAAACTCCGAGTGCTCGAACGGCATGTAGGCAAACCAGCGCTCGAACGGCGCCAGCTTTTGGTCGTCGTTGCGGTCGACCAAACCACCAGCAAGCTGCAAGGCTCGTGGGTCGCCCGCAAACGCACGCGGCGTGTCGCGAAAAATATTGCGAGTGAATTGGTCGAGAAGGATGATCGCGGCCAGCGCAGCGCGCGGTTCATGAGTCCAGTCTTCTACGCGAGTACTGCTGAGTGCCGTGTCGACCGTGTCGCCGAAACGCGTGCGTATGAGGTCGTCGGTGGCGCTCGATTTGGTGAACCAGAGCGGACGGGTTGTGCCATAGCCCAGATCGCCCGGTGGTCCAAACCAGAAATCGAGAACGTCAGCAAGATTCACGGAATAAAAAAAGCGCCGGGATCAGCGGCGCCTTTTGGTTACTCAGCCTTGTCAGGCGGCGGCGTACATTGTTGCCCGCTTGCGCACGACTTCAAGCAGGCCTTGGCACGCGTCTTCGACATAGTCCAAAACGGTGTTGAAACCTTCCGGACCGCCGTAATACGGGTCGGGAACTGTAGCCGCATCAAACTCGCCGGCATAACGCATCAACAAATGCAGTTTGTGCTTCTGCTGTCGCGGACACTGTTGCTGCAACAGTGAAAGATTTTCCCAATCCATTGCAAGAATCAGATCATATTCATGAAAATCCGATTGCGTGATCTGCCGAGCGCGCAACTCCGTGAGCTCATAGCCACGTTTGCGGGACGCCTGCTGGCCGCGTACATCGGGCGGCTCGCCCACGTGATATGCATGCGTCCCCGCCGACGCGATCTGAACGATGTCCTCCAGACCGGCGTCACGCACCATTTTGCGGAAAACTCCTTCCGCGATCGGTGAGCGGCACACGTTGCCCATGCAAACAAACAAAACTTTTGTCATTCCAGTCGCCTTATAAGCGGACGACGCGGCTGCCCCGATCGGCGCGCCTCGTATCGTCCTCAATATCGCCCTCAATATTCCCAATACGCCAGCCGTAGCCGGCTCCTTCGATTCAGCAGACCCGCTACCCTAGGCAAAGTTCGCGCCACCTGCCGGTCAGTTACAAGATCAGGACCACACCTGCACGCAAGCGCGTCGCCCTAGGCAGCCTTTTCCCCCGGCATTAGCGCAGCGACGTTGGTCGCTCCGCCGGAGCCGAATACCTGTTCCTTCAACAGCACCAGCTGATCGCGCACGCGGGCGGCCTTCTCGAATTCCAGATTTTTCGCATGCTCGAACATCTGTTTCTCAAGTCGCTTGATCTCCCTGGCGACCTGCTTTTCGGACATGACCTCGTACTCCGCCGCATCCGAAGCCGCCTTGCGGTCGTGCCGTTCGTTCGTGGCGTTGTAGACGCCATCGATCAGTTCGCGTACTTCCTTCACCACGCTGCGAGGAACGATGCCATTCGCAGCATTGAACACGGTCTGCCTCTCTCGCCGACGATCTGTTTCATCGATCGCGCGCTGCATCGAGTCCGTCACTCTGTCCGCGTACATGATCGCCATGCCGCTAAGATTGCGGGCCGCTCGGCCGATGGTCTGAATCAGCGAACGCTCGGAGCGCAGAAAACCTTCCTTGTCGGCGTCCAAAATCGCAACCAGTGACACTTCAGGCAGATCGAGCCCCTCGCGCAGCAAGTTGATGCCGACGATGACGTCAAACACCCCGGCGCGTAAGTCGCGAATGATCTCAACCCGCTCGACCGTATCGATATCCGAATGCAGGTAGCGCACCTTCACGCCGTGCTCGGACAGAAATTCCGTTAAATCCTCCGCCATGCGCTTGGTCAGCGTCGTGATGAGAACGCGGTCACCCTGATCCGTGCGTAACTTGATTTCGGACAAAACGTCGTCCACCTGCGTGCGCGCGGGTCGAACCTGGATTTGCGGATCGACCAGACCGGTAGGACGAACAACCTGCTCAACCACCTGTGACGAATGCTCGTGCTCGTATGCCGCAGGTGTAGCGGAAACAAAAATCGAGCGCCGCATCTTGCGTTCGAATTCGTCAAAACGCAGCGGGCGATTGTCGAGCGCGGACGGTAGCCTGAATCCGAACTCGACCAGCGTTTCCTTTCGCGCACGATCGCCGCGATACATTCCGCCGAGCTGAGGAATGGTGACGTGCGACTCATCGATGAACATCAGCGCATCAGGTGGCAGGTAGTCGACCAGCGTGGCCGGTGGCTGGCCCGGCATCGCGCCGGAAATATGACGCGTGTAGTTCTCGATTCCCCTGCAGAAGCCAAGCTCATTCATCATTTCGATATCAAAACGCGTACGTTGCTCAATGCGCTGCGCCTCGACCAGCTTGCCCTGCGTCACGAACGTTTCGATGCGATCCTTCAACTCGAGCTTGATGCCTTCGATCGCGCGCAGAACGTTTTGTCGCGGCGTCACGAAATGCGACGACGGATACACCGTAAAGCGCGGGATCTTCTGCCGCACGCGACCGGTCAGCGGATCGAACAACTGGATCGAATCAACCTCGTCGTCGTACAGATCGACTCGAATCGCCATCTCGGCGTGCTCGGCAGGAAAAATATCGATCGTGTCACCGCGCACACGAAACGTGCCGCGCGTGAATTCCATGTCGCTGCGCTTGTACTGCATCTGCGTCAGCCGCACGATGATGTCGCGCTGGCTGAGCCGATCGTTGTGCCGCAACGTCAAGACCATCGAGTGATAGTCCGAAGGATTGCCGATGCCATAAATGGCCGAAACCGTGGCGACGATCACAACATCGCGCCGCTCGAGCAATGACTTCGTCGCCGAAAGTCGCATCTGCTCGATGTGCTCGTTAATGCTGCTGTCTTTCTCGATATATAAGTCGCGCGACGGAACGTATGCCTCGGGCTGGTAATAATCGTAGTACGAAACAAAATATTCGATCGCATTGTTCGGAAAGAACTCGCGCATTTCCGAATACAACTGCGCCGCTAGCGTCTTGTTTGGTGCGAGTACCAACGTGGGGCACCCGATCTGCGCAATGACATTCGCCATCGTGTAGGTTTTGCCTGACCCCGTAACGCCCAGCAACGTTTGAAACGCGAGGCCGTCCCCAAGCCCTTCCGTCAGCCGCGCGATGGCTTCGGGTTGATCACCCGCCGGTGCAAACGGCTGATGCAACTGAAAAGGCGAATTGGGATAGGTGGCAAACACTTTATTTTGCAACGCAGTAATTTTGAACCAGGGCAAATATTAACAGCCGACGCGCAAAAGTTCTAGACCTTATATGTGACCAAGCTCTCAGACACCTTAAAGAATCAAGACCTTATCTGGAGTTTCTGGAAACGTTCTCAAGTCTGTTAACAGTCTTAGGCAGCGCCGTCTTCCGAGTCGAGACAGACTTATGTTGCATCTGCGCAAGGTGCCCACGGCGTGTGCTAACGTTTTGATTTATTGGCAAAACGAGGTTGCGTGACGACTCTGACTCTAGCAACGGGCGCCTCATTATTCGCTGGCGTCACCATGGCGCCCCGCGACCCTATCTTCGGGTTGACCGACGCTTTTAACCAGGACGCGCATCCCCGCAAAGTCAACCTAGGCGTTGGCGTTTATCTGGATGACGAGGGCCGCATTCCGGTACTGCGCGCAGTGGCTGAGGCCGAACATCGGATGGCGAGTGCGTCGTCTCCGCGCGGCTACCTGCCGATCGACGGGATCGCCGCGTACGACAGGTCCGTGCAGGAGTTGCTGTTGGGAGTGGATTCAGCACTTATCGCCGAGGGGCGCGCCGTGACCGCGCAGTCGCTTGGCGGAACCGGCGCCCTCAAAATTGGCGCGGACCTACTGAAGAAAATTCTGCCGGATGCCAGTGTGGCGATCAGCGATCCCACTTGGGACAACCATCGCGGCGTGTTTGAGAGCGCGGGATTCACCGTTACGACCTACCCGTACTACGACGCACAAACGCACGACAGCCGGTTCGACGCCATGCTCACGGCGTTCAGGGCCATGGCACCCCGCACAATCGTCGTGCTGCACGCGTGTTGCCACAATCCGACCGGCGTCGACCTTGCCCCCGATCAATGGCAAGCGGTGCTCACCGTGATGCAAGAGTGTGCCCTGTTACCGTTTCTCGATCTTGCGTATCAGGGATTCGCCCAGGGCATCGA
>JACCZX010000383.1 GCA_013695705.1 Burkholderiaceae bacterium
CTCATGCCCTTGGCGAGCAGCTGCAGAATTTCGGTCTCACGTGCCGACAACGGGTTTTGTTCGGTGCCGGGCAAGCGCGCCGGTGCGGTGGTACTCATGCGATTGCGAATCGCGCGCAGCACGCTGCGTGCAACTACCGGACTGACAGGCGAGCCGCCGGCGCGCAACAAGCGAATGCACGAAATCACGTCCGCCGGTGCCGAGTCCTTCAAAATGTAGCCGGTCGCGCCCGCTTCGATCGATGACACCACGTGCTGCTCATCGCCGAACACGGTGACGACCATGATGTCGACGTCGGGTTTTTTCTGGCTCACCTGGCGAATCAGATCGATGCCGCTGCCGTCGGGCAGGCCAAGATCGATCAGCATCACGTCGAACGATTCGCGGTCGATGATCGCCTGCGCTTCGCGCTTGTTCGACGCCGCTCCTGCGAGCTTCATGGTCGGTTCGTTCTCCACGATCTGCACGAAGCGCCGCCGAAACTCCGGCTCGTCCTCGACGATGATGACCGAGATCATCTGTTCACTCATCGATGCTCCTCATGCTGCCCGACCTGTAGTGGCCGGATCATAGCCGCAGAAGGGGCAGTGAAACGCGAAAGGTGAAACGTGAAACGAGGTCGGTCACCGCTATGGGGCGAGCCGCACCCGCACCCAGGCTCCGCTCGTTTTCGTGTAGAGCAAACGATCGTGCAGCCTCGACGGCCGGCCCTGCCAGAACTCGATTGCTCTTGGCGCAACGCGATATCCACCCCAGTGCGGCGGCCGATTCGGCGCCGTTGCGTGACGCAGCGCCATCTCCGCGACGCGCGCAATCAGCCAGGCTTTGCCGGTGATCTCCTGACTTTGTGGTGAGGCCCACGCACCGATGCGGCTCCCCAGCGGCCGGCTGCGAAAATATTCATCGGACTCCTGATCGCTGACTCGCGCCACGTCGCCATCGATGCGAATCTGGCGCTCGAGTTCCGGCCAGAAAAAAAGCAGCGCTGCGCGCGGGTTTGCAGCGAGCTGCGCGCCCTTGCGGCTTTGATAATTGGTATAGAACACGAAACCATCACGGTCGAAGCCTTTCAACAGCACGGTGCGGGCTGACGGCGCGCCGCCCGCGTCGGCGGTCGCCAGCGTCATGGCATTCGCCTCGCGCACCTGGGCAGCGTTCGCCTCTTCCCACCATCGTGAAAACTGATCGAATGGATCCGCGGCCGCGTGGTCTTCGTCAAGCTCGCCTCGCTTGTACTCGACTCGCAGGTCCGCGATGCTCATGGCGCAATCTTGGCCAGCTGCTCGATGGGCGCGCCTGCGTGCCGCGCCAGTTGCTCGAGCTGAGGATCGCTCAGTCCATATTGACGAAGCGAAGTCACGGTCCTGATCAGATAGTCCAGGCTGGTGCCGAAACGCCCACAGCTGCCGCGTTCAAACACGGCCAGGATTTCTGCCTCGGTTAACTTGCCGGCATAGTTCGATGCGTCGCGCCGCACCACAAACGCCAACGCCGATACGTGCGAGCGATTGTCCGTTTTGGACCCGAGGCGGCAGCCCAGCCAGCGCGCCGCGTATGACCCCATGAACATTTCGCGCTCCCATAGTCGTTCGAGCTCAACGCGCGCCGTTTCTGCAGGCAGGCGGTATACGACGCCGGCGCATGAGCCGCCGCGGTCGAGCCCGGCGACCAATCCAGGGCATTCGACCGTGCCGCGGTTAACCCGGCTCCATAAGCACAGACTGCGGTGATAACCGTGCACACGCGCGGTAACACGACGATCAAACGTGACCTCGGGATTCCAGATCAGCGAGCCGTAGCCGAACAGCCACAAAGACGACTTTCCATCCCAGTCCGCCAATGCATCCCGCAACGACGCGGCCTGCTGTTCCGCGCTGACACGTCCCGGAAAATCGAGCGGCACTCTGTTCATGGGGACGGTGTTTTCTCCACGTTCATGCGGCGCCACGCGGTCCAACTGCCGGCGCCGAGCAGGATGGACATCACCCAGAATGCCGAGCCGGCACCGAGCACCGAACCGAATGCACCGAACACGAGCGGCAGCACGACATGGCTCGAATTCATGATCGTCGTGCGCACGCCGAGCGCTTCACCGACGCGGCCAGCGGGCGCGCGATCGTGCAATAGCGACATCACATTCGGCTGTGCAGCCCCGAGCCCGAGCCCAAGCAGAAACGCCACGGCCATTAACGGCGCCATCGATTCGAAAAACGGAATTAAAGCAAAGCCGATCGCAGCCGTGACCAGCGTGAACAGCAGTACCTGCCATTCGCGATAGCGGCGCGACAGCATCGGCATCGCGAGCCGGATCGCAAACGTTGCAGCAGCGAAGCTGCCGAGCACCAGGCCAATCTGCGAAGCGCTCAAGCCGATGCTGGTGCCGTAAACAGGAATCAAAAACGATTGCAGGTCCCACGACATCGAAATCATTCCGCTCACTATCAGCACGTTGCGCACCGCGGGAAAAAGCAGCAGATCAAACGGGTTGCGCGACTCGGGCGGGGTTTCCTGCGCCTGCGGCGCCGGCAGCAACGACCGCTGCGCAAACAAGATAGCCACACTCACGGCCGCTAGTATGAAGATCAACGCAAAGGTGGTGCGATGGCCAACGCTGTCGATCAGGAACCCGCTGGCGATCGGTGCGATCAGTCCCGACGTAGAAAAACCCAGCGCCAGCATCGAAAATGCGGCCGGCCGGTTGCCCGGTTCCGACAGCACACCAACCAGGTTCTGCATTGTCATCTGCACGTACATGAAGCCGGTGCCCAACAGTGCGCTGGCCACCAGCAGCGGAGCAACGTCAGCGGTCGCGTAAGGAAACACGGCAGGAAGCAGCGCTCCGACCGTCATCATCACGGTACCCAGCAACAGCGGCTTAAATGGGCCCACTTCATCGAGCCAGCGCCCGGCGCGCACTGCGAGCAGCGCAGGCACCAGCGCATATAGCGCCAGCAACACGCCGACGGTGAACGGTGAAGCGTTGTTCGAGAGCGCATATAGCGATGCAGTAACGCGCGCTGCGCCAAATGCCGTGTGCGACAGCACGACGAATGCGATGATGCGGGGCAACGTCATCGTCGCCATCAATTAGCGGTGCGCGGCACTTCAGCGTCCTCCAATTTGCGCGTGTTCCGCAGCTTGAGCGCCACCAGCGCGACCCCGGCGCAGGTGACCGCGATGCCCAGCGCGGTCAGCCACGAGGGATAGATTCCGAACATCAGCCATTCAAGCGCGACCGCCAGAATCGGCGTCAGATAAAGCAAGCTGGTCACGCGCGTGGCTTCACCGCGGCGCATCAGAGTGTGAAGCGCATTGACTGCGAAAATCGATGCGAAGACGACCAGGAAACCAATGGCAGTAAGCAGCTGCCACGACCAGCTGAACCTGAACCCTTCGATCGCGAAGGCAAGCGGCGCTACCAGCAGCAACGTTGCGGCAAACTGCACGACGGTAGCCGCCCGCAGATCAATTGCCGGGCAGAAGACGCGTTGATACAGCGTACCCGCGGTGATTGCGGCCAGCGCAATCAAGACGCCGGCCAGCGATGCACCGCTCATCGCGTCAAGATCGATCTTGTGCCACACCACCAGCGCCACACCCGCCAGCCCCAGCACCACGCCGATCCATTGCACCAACTGCAATCGTTCGCCCACCAGCGGCCCGGCGATCACGGCAGTGAGCAGCGGCTGCAATGCCAACACCAGCGCTGCAATACCGGCTGACATTCCGAGGTATTGCGCATAGTGGCTGCCGCTTAAATTGACCGCGTGCATCAGCAAACCAGCGGCGGCGACGTGCAGCCATTGCGAAGTTGAATCCGGCCAGCGCGGCTTGCTTATCAGCGCGAGCGGAGCGACCAGCAACAAGCCGAAGGCAAAGCGCAACGTCAGGAAAGTAAATGGCGGCGCGTATTGCAGGCCGACTTTGGTCGCCAGATAACCCGAGCCCCAGATCACGACAAAGTACCAGGCAAGAAGAGAGCTCGAATTGCGGTAAGACGGAACGGCCACCCGTCATTGTTGCAGACGCGTCGCTGCGCCGCTAACGAAGCGCGTTAGCGCGTTGATACTTTCGACTGAGCGTGATCCTCAAGCTCGCGACGGATCCAGTCGTGCAGATGAATCATGCCGTCTTCATGTGGCGAGTGATACGGGCCGGAATCGTCTTCTCCGGCGAGCCACAAGGCGCGCCGCCCGCGCTGCAGTCGCGCGCAGATTTGCGCGTCCTCAGCGGCGGATTCCGCGTATGCCGCTTGATGCGCGTCGACAATGTGACGCTCGAACGCCTGCACTTCTTCCGGGTAATAGAACTCGACGACGTTGGTCGTCAGTTCGGGCGAACGCGGAATCAGCGTGCTTACCACCAGCGCGTACGGGTACCACTCGAGCATTACGTTCGGATAAAGAATCGACCAGATGGTGCCGTACTTCGGTAACGCACCGCCCGAATATTCCAGAATAGCGTCGCGGTAGCGTTGATAGTTGGGCGAGACCTGCGAGTTCAGGCCGTCCTTGATGCCGAGAATTTGACAGCTCCAGCGATCACCGAAACCCCACTCGTAGTTGCTGGGGTCAACCCACTTCTGCAGACCCGGATGCATCGACTCGACGTGATAGAGCTCGAGATAGATTTCCAGGAATGCCTTCCAGTTAAAGGTGCACTCTTCGACGATGGCCTTCTCGAAGACATAATCCCCGTAGTTGTAGTCAGTCGCGAGCGGAAAGTCGCGCAGGTCGATGTTCGGTTCGCACGGCCCTGCGAAGAGCAGTCCGTTCCAGCGCGTCAGCGGCGTACTCGGTAGCGAACAGTCAGGAGTAACGTCGAAGTCGGTCGCGCCCAGCAGCTTTCCGTTCAAATCGTACGTCCAGCGGTGCAGCGGACAAACGATGTTCGCATTGTTGCCCTTGCCATCGAGCAACAGCCCTTGCCGATGCCGGCAAGTGTTGGACAACAGATTGATGCCTGCCGGGCCGTGCACCAGCACTTTGCCGTGCGCCGTCGATGGCAGCGTCATGTAATCGCCGACCTCGGGCACCATCATCTCGCTGCCCGTGTAGTTGGGGCCGGGGGCGAAGAGATACTGCAGCTCGCGCTCGAACCACGCGGGATCGAAATACGATGCGATAGGCAGCGGCGCGGTGCGCCCGAGGAGCGTTGCATCGAGATTGGATCGGCGCGACAACGATTCCGGGGCGTTCATGCCGTTGATCTTAAAGGCACCCGATCTTTAACTCTTACAGTCACATGATCTCGCAATCGCGATCGCCAGCCGGCGCGACTTATCGGCGTGACGACAAAGGCTCCGACATCCAAGCGGACGAGCGAAACGTCGACCGAGCCGGGGCGATCGACGATGCCGCACCCGCGTCGTAATTGCCGATCGGTAGCGCGGTGCGGCGCCGAGATCGCGTGCGCTAATGCCCGGCATAGTCGTTGCTGCTTTTGCTTTAGCACGCTAAAAGTTCTACGTAGCGCGCGCTCGGTAGAAAATCAACTCGACTTGTTTTTTCAAGGAGGCATTATGAAATTTCGGCGTCGTGTGGCTTTACATGCTCAGGTTCAGCAGTTGTCTGAAATTGACTTAAACCGTGTCGCAGGTGGATTTAGAATCGAGGGCCAGTCGTTAAATGTTGAAGATCGTAGATCGCAAGACAGCATAAACGGATACCTTGCGAGGGACGCCACCGGAATTCCCGATGGAATGTCTCACGTAGGCTAATCGTCCAAACTAGGCTGAAGCATGTCGATGCTGTGTGGCCACCGGCAACACAGCACCGACCACACGCGTCGTAATCAGGTTTTTGGCAATGAGCGTATCTCGGATGCTCCTATAAGCCTTCAAACGTATTGCAAGCCGTAATCTGGCCGCTCTTCATGCCAGTCATGAACCACCGCACGCGCTGCTCCGAGCTGCCGTGCGTAAAGCTTTCAGGGACGATTTGACCCTGCGTGCGGCGCTGAATGTTGTCGTCGCCGATCGCGGCTGCTGCGCGCATCGCTTCCTCGACGTCGCCCGCCTCGAGCAATTTCCGGTTGCCGGCATGGTGCGCCCATACGCCGGCAAAGCAATCCGCCTGCAATTCGACGCGCACCGACAGCGCGTTGCTTTGCGCTTCGTTCAGGCGTTGCCGCAGTGCCTGCGTTTTTTCCATGATGCCAAGTTGGTTCTGCACGTGATGGCCGACTTCATGCGCAATCACGTATGCCTGCGCAAAATCGCCCGGTGCTTTGAAGCGTTCCTGCAATGCGCGATAAAAAGCGAGATCGATGTAGACGCTTTGATCGAGCGGGCAATAAAACGGGCCCATTGCTGATTGGCCGGTACCACAGGCAGTGCGTGTGGCCTGACTAAAGATGACTACCTTTGGTTCAGCGTAATCCCGACCCAACTGTTTAAAAAGCGTGTTCCAGGTCTGCTCGGTATCGCCTAGAACAACACGCACGAACTTCCCTGCGTCGTCCGTGGGCACCGCGCCTGGCTGCTGCGGCGTGCGCGTTTGCTGCACGGTTTGCGCAGTTTCCGCCATTCCAAGGATGACGCGAGGATCTATGCCGAACATGAGGCCGACGACGACCAGTACGACGGTTCCGATTCCACCGCCAACCAAGCCACGGCCGCCGAATGACTGGCCGCGTCGATCTTCAACGTTGTTACTCAGAGGCCCGTCTGTGCGCATTTCAATCCCCGTAACTTGTCACGGGGATTGAAGCACAGAGCGGGCCAGCGCGCTATTGCCAGCCGCGGCGATCTTGCCAACCACGATCGTCGTGTCCACGCCCGTCATGCTGCCAACGCCCATCGTTCTGCCAGTTGCGATCATGGTGGCCGTCACGGTGCTGCCAGTGATGGCGATCGCGATGGTGACCGTGTCCGCGATATCCACCGATGAAATGCGGCGGCACGATAAAGCGTGGCGGCGCGACGTATACGACCGGCGGCGGCGCATAGCCGTAATGCCTGGGTCGATAGACGGGGACCGGCTCATACACCGGAACCGGCTGATACACCGGAACCGGTTGGTAGACGGGGGCGGGGTAATAAGCGGGGCGGTGCGGCGCGCCAATCCGGATCCCGAATTCCGGGGCGTTAATTCGAATCGAAACACCGTTTGCGTGCGACGACGACCACGGGGCCATTGCCGCGACAACCAGCGCGCTGAAGGAAGCGCCAACCCAGAATTTTCGTTTCATGTCGATCTCCTAGTGTTACAGGAGATTCAACGACCCGTTACGGAGCAGCGACGACCTCTGATCGTTTCAAGGTGTAACCGAAAGCCGTGCTAAGCCAGCGCCAGACCGGCTTTCTGCAAGCGCCAGACGGCGAGCAGATCACGCTCGCGCTCGCGTGTGAGCTTGCCGACGCGGCGCTTGTCGCCGTGATCGGGAATGCCGGCCTCGAGGATGTCGCTGACGGTAACGGCCATGGGGCGAGTGCGCAATCCGTTGCGGCGCGCCCGTGTCGTGTCGACCATATGAAAGCCGCGAGTCTGCGGATCATGCGACGGAATCCATAACGGCAATTCGGTCCATGGCTGTACGTTTTCGCGCTCGAGAAATTTCTGATCGACCCATTCGATCTCGACGTCTTCGCCCGAGATCCAGCGACACGTATCGAGCAACTCTCCGAAGGTCGCGCCCTCGTTCGG
>JACCZX010000404.1 GCA_013695705.1 Burkholderiaceae bacterium
ACGTATGGGACGGTTTTGTTGAGGCGTACGACGCGCAGGCTTACCTGGACTTTCTGGGAGGTACTGGCTCCGAACCGCCTACGCAATGGACGGGAAACTTTCCGCTGCCGGGTGTTCGCAACATCGCGACGTCGACTGCCAAGAACGCCGCGACTGATTTCCTTTGGGGCAATCTGAGCACCGCACAACAGGACGACATAGATCCGCTTGCGACAGTTGGTCCATTTGTTGTTGACTACATACGCGGTGATCAATCGAAGGAGCGCCGCTTCACTGGTGGGCAGTTCCGCGACCGTCGCACGACGATATTGGGAGATATTGTTAACTCCTCACCGACGTACTCGAAGGCGACGGACTACGCCTACCATTTGCAGCCCAACGCGTCGTTCAATCCATCGTCGCCGCATGGGTACAGTCTGTACCGCAACTACATCACTGCTAAGAACTTGCCAGCCCACACCCCGATCGTGATGTTCGGCGCTAACGACGGCATGTTCCATGTGCTGAACGCGAGCGGTAGCAGCGGGCAGGAAATATTTGCTTACGTTCCTCGCGCGGTGTACCCGACGCTCCGTCCGCTTTCCAGTCCGACCTACTCCCATCGCTATACCGTCGATGGGCCGGTAATTGAGGGCGATGTCTGGAACGGCACCGCGTGGAAAACG
Source organism: Burkholderiaceae bacterium (assembly GCA_013695705.1). Taxonomy (GTDB): domain Bacteria; phylum Pseudomonadota; class Gammaproteobacteria; order Burkholderiales; family Burkholderiaceae_F; genus JACCZX01. The sequence continues at coordinate 666 of JACCZX010000404.1, forward strand.
ATCGCCATCGGCACCACGGGTGCTGGATCGCCAGGCGTTTTCGCAATCGATATCACGGACCCCGCTGCGTTAAATGCGACCAAGGTTCTTTGGGATATCGTTCCAGGTGACGACGCAACGACGGCACAGTATTTGGGCAAGGCGATTGGTGCGGGTGTCATCGGCAGCGTGCGCCTTGATGCGGATAGCAGCGCTGCGACCACGCCTAATGGAAGGTGGGCATATATCGTCGGCAATGGTTACGAGAGCTCTAGCGATCGAGCGGCGCTGCTGGTTTTGGATGCATTTAACGGCAACGTGATCCGGGCGATTCCAGTACCCATGTCTGCGGGCCCGAACAACGGTCTGGGTGCAGTCACGCCCGTCTATGACGGCAACCGCAATATCATCAACGTCTACGCTGGCGACAAACGAGGCAATCTCTGGAAATTCGATCTGACCTCCTCAAATCCGGCCAACTGGAAGATCGCCAATGAGCAACCCGCAGGTGTTTCGAGGGCTCTGTTTGAAGCGGGCACAAGCCGCCCCATCCTGCAGGCGCCACGTGTGACCCTACATCCGCGAGGCGGCTTGTACGTGACCTTCGGGACGGGGAAGTATTTCGAAGTCAACGATCCGAGTGACAACAGCGATCAAGGAATATACGCTGTCAGGGACAATGGCCAACGTGATCCGGTAGCGTCCGCAGCAGTGCCGCAAATTCGCATCGAGGAATATGCGAGCAGCGGTCAGGTCTTCAAGCGGCTTGACGCCACCGACTTAGCTGCTTACCGGGCTAATGCGACAGCGCAAGGCTTCTATATTCGTCTGCGGCCGGAAGCCTCGGCGGGCACCAAGGAACGCATCATCGCGCCTCTGATACTCGACGCCGGCGTCTTGGTGGCGACCAGTTTTTCACCGGAAGCTTCGTCCGACCGGTGCATACCCGGCGGCACATCGTTTCTGTATCGAATCGATCTGGCAGGCGCATTTACGCGCGGATCGTTTGGTACGGAGGGTGCTGTAACCATCGGACGCGGAGTAAACCCCGGTACCGTCGGCAGCTTGACACCGGTCTACACGCCGTTAGACCCGGGTACGTCGATGGTCGACAGCATCTCGAGCACGGATTTGAATACGATGATGTCTGCCCCGAAGTACCGCATGTCAGGCACGCAACCTGTCCAAACGGGATTGTTAGGGACATGTCTGCATGTAGGACTAAACGTTAGTGGTGGTGTAGCGCGTATTCCGACCAACTGCGTAGGATTGTTACCGCTACGTGCGTGGCGGCCGTTTAGGTAATTGAAAATGAAACGTGCTCAGCGCGGCTTTACGTTGATGGAGCTGATCATTGCGATGGTCATCATTGGAGTTCTGACGGCCATCGCGATTCCTAATTACACGGCCTATATTCAACGGAGCCGCCGCGCCGAAGCGCGCAACGTTTTGCTCGAGGCGACCGTTTGGATGGAGCGATGGCGCACCGAGCGTGGGCAGTACGACAGGCCACCGCCTGCTGTGGCGGGGACCGCGCCGCCGCTTCCTTTTACAGTGGTTCCTGCGACTGGTGCAGTGAATTACAACGTTGCAGTGGCTACTCCTAACGCCGTTTCATACACGATCACTGCTACGGCAGTAGGTCTGATGGCTGGAGATGCTTGTTCCACTCTGACCATCACCGAAACCGGATTGCGAGGGTTCACTACCGGCGGCGGCGGCACGCAAGAGGTCTGCTGGAGCCGCTAGCAGGACGACGGCGCAAATGCGCCATGGCATCATCGCCGCGTGACTGCCTGGCCTGCCGTCCTTACTCTTAATCCAATCGACCGCGCCGCAGGCGCGGTTCGTTTGCCTGGTTCCAAGAGTATTTCGAATCGTGCGTTGCTGCTTTCCGCGTTGGCTGACGGCGAGACGACGTTGATTAACCTACTCAATGCGGATGACACGCGCGTGATGCGCGACGCGTTAATCGCCCTGGGCGTTCAGTCGCATCAAGGTGACGGCGAGTTGCTCATCAAGGGCTGGGGCGGACGATTTCCGAATCCCGAAGCGAATCTTTTTCTCGGCAATGCCGGGACTGCTTTCCGTTCGCTGACCGCTGCACTTGCCTTTTCGGGCGGTCACTACCAACTCAACGGCGTTGCGCGTATGCGCGAGCGGCCGATCGCTGATTTGGTTGACGCTTTAAATCTCCTGGGTGCGCGGATTCGTTACACCGGAGCACGAGGATTTCCGCCGCTGGTAATCGAGGCGGCGCAACTTGTTTCAAGCGATAGCGTGTCAATTAAGGCCGATGTATCGAGCCAGTTTTTGAGCGGCTTGCTGATGACCGCGCCCCTAGTGGCGCCCGCGCACGGATTGCGAATCTTTGTTGATGGCGATCTAATATCCGAGCCCTATGTAGCGCTGACTTGTTCGCTGATGCAGTGCTTCGGCGTTCGCGTCGCTCAAGATCGTGACGGCTATACCGTGCCGAGATCTCACTACAAATCGCCCGGACGTTTTGTCGTTGAAGGTGATGCATCGAGCGCCTCGTATTTTCTGGCATTGGGTGCGATCGCCGGTGGGCCTGTGCGAGTCGATGGTGTCGGCAAGGACAGCGCGCAGGGCGATGTTCGATTTGCGGATGCGCTGGCTGAGATGGGCGCGCAGGTCGAGTTCGGTGCCCATCACATCGAGGTCGGCGCGCCTGCCGACGCGCGCCTGCGAGCCATCGACGTCGACTGCAATCACATTCCGGATGCTGCGATGACTTTGGCGATAGTCGCGCTGTTTGCCGGCGCAACGAGCACGCTTCGCAATATCGGCTCATGGCGTGTCAAGGAAACAGATCGAATTGCCGCGATGGCCACCGAGTTACGCAAAGTCGGCGCTCTGGTCGAGGACGGACAGGACTGGATTTGCATCACGCCGCCTAAGCAGTTTCGCGGAGCGACCATTGATACATACGATGATCACAGAATGGCAATGTGCTTTTCACTCGTGGCTGCCGGGGGCGTGCAAGTGCATATCCGCGATCCACAATGCGTAGGAAAGACATTTCCTGATTACTTCGAACGACTCGCGGAGTTGACGGGACGATGACCGCGGCCCCAGTGATTACGGTCGATGGTCCGACTGCGTCCGGCAAGGGCACCATTGCGCAACGGGTGGCAGACTCGCTGCGTTTCCATTATCTGGACAGCGGCGCGTTATATCGCCTAGTCGCCTGGCGTGCGCTCAGGGATGCTGTCGGAGCAGACGATGCCGATGGGCTGGCACACGTTGCCACTGCGATCAAGCCACGCTTTTCCGATGGACTCATTTCGATGGACGGTGCGGATGTCACCGACGCCATTCGTACAGAGGAAGTGGGTCAGCTGGCGTCAAAGATCGCGGTGTTCGAAAGTGTTAGAAGGGCATTGCTGGAACTGCAGCGATCCCGGCGCAGCCCTCCGGGCCTGGTCGCCGACGGCCGAGATATGGGTACGGTAGTTTTTCCCGATGCGCAACTTAAAGTTTTCCTAACCGCGAGCGCCTTTGCGCGCGCGGAGCGGCGTCATAACCAGTTGATCGCAAAAGGGTTGTCGGCTAACATGCCGACCCCTTCGCAGGAACATGTCAGGCGCGAGATCCATGCGCGAGATGAGCGGGACGCGCAGCGTACGGCGTCGCCACTTAAGGCTGCAGAAGATGCGTTTCGAATCGATTCTTCGGAGCTTTCGGTCGACGAAGTCGTGGCGCTGGTTTTGAAGTGGTATGCGCAGTCTCAGGAGCATGCAGCAAGATAGTTCGTAATGACGGCGCGGTCGGGACATCCCTTCTGCATTTGATCAACACCGCTCAGGCGCAACGCCGAAGCGAGAAGCTTTAACTCAGGTACCGCATGGCATCCCTACAAACTCAAGCTAGTAGCAACAACGATGGTTTTAAAGCAAGCGAATCATTAGGCACGGAATCTTTTGCCGCCCTGTTCGAAGAAAGCCTGAATCGTCAGGAGATGAAGCAGGGCGAAGTAATCACCGCTGAGGTGATCAGAGTTGATTACAACTTCGTCGTCGTCAATGCCGGCCTCAAATCTGAGGCGTATATACCGCTTGAAGAATTCAAGAACGACAACGGAGAGTTGGACGTCAAGCCGGGCGACTTTGTATCGGTCGCGATCGAGTCGCTCGAAAACGGCTACGGCGACACGATTTTGTCGCGCGATAAAGCCAAGCGCCTGTCGGCATGGATGAATCTCGAAAAAGCGCTCGACTCGGCCGAGCTTGTTGCCGGCACGATCACCGGCAAGGTCAAGGGCGGTCTGACAGTGATGATCAACGGCATCCGCGCATTTTTGCCGGGCTCGCTGGTCGATACGCGGCCGGTCAAGGACACGACGCCGTTTGAGGGCAAGACGCTTGACTTCAAAGTCATCAAGCTCGATCGCAAGCGCAACAACGTTGTTGTTTCGCGCCGCGCGGTGGTAGAGGCGAGCATGGGCGAAGAGCGTGCGAAGCTGCTTGGAAACCTCAAAGAGGGCGCCATCGTTCAGGGCACGGTCAAGAACATTACCGACTACGGCGCGTTCGTCGATCTTGGCGGCATCGATGGTCTGTTGCACATCACCGATCTTGCATGGCGCCGGGTTCGTCATCCGAGCGAGGTGGTTCAGGTCGGGCAGGAAATCACTGCCAAGGTGTTGAAGTTCGATCAGGAAAAAAACCGCGTATCGCTCGGGGTCAAGCAGCTTGGCGAAGATCCGTGGGTCGGCCTGGCACGGCGTTATCCGCAGGGCACGCGGCTATTCGGCAAGATCACCAACATTACCGACTACGGTTCGTTCGTCGAGATCGAGGCGGGCATAGAGGGACTGGTTCACGTTTCCGAAATGGATTGGACCAACAAGAACGTCGATCCGAAGAAGGTAGTCAACCTTGGTGATGAAGTTGAAGTAATGGTGCTCGAGATCGACGAGGACCGTCGCCGCATCTCGCTCGGCATGAAGCAGTGCAAACCCAACCCCTGGGACGATTTTGCCCAGCAGCACAAAAAGGGCGACAAGGTTGGTGGCGCAATCAAATCGATTACGGACTTCGGTGTGTTCATCGGACTGCCGGGCGGCATCGACGGCCTGGTCCATCTGTCGGATCTTTCGTGGTCTGAGCCGGGTGAAGAAGCCGTGCGCCGCTACAAGAAGGGCGATGAGATCGAAGCGATGGTGCTGGCCATTGATACCGAGCGCGAACGCATTTCGCTCGGAGTCAAGCAGATGTCGGGCGATCCGTTTACCAACTTCGCGGCCGGCAATGACAAAGGCTCGATGGTCAACGGCACCGTGAAGTCAGTCGACGCCAAGGGCGCGGTAATCGATCTCGGTGGCGACGTTGAAGGCTTCTTGCGCGCTTCCGAAATTGCTTCGGATCGCGTCGAAGACGCACGCAATCACCTGAAGGAGGGTGATACGGTGAACGCGATGATCCTCAACATCGATCGTAAAAATCGCAATATCAACTTGTCGGTCAAGGCGAAAGACACTGCTGAGACCAGCGCGACGATGGAGCGCATGCAATCCGAGGCGCAGACCGGAACCACCAATCTTGGCGCACTGCTAAAAGCCAAGCTCGATACGCAGAGTAAGTAACCGTGGAAAACTGGCGCTGACGCGCCTACGACGGCTGCATGAAAACCATGACGAAGTCCGAGCTGATTGCGCGTCTCGCAGAGCGCAATCCCCGCTTGGTTGCGCGTGACGCAGATGAAGCGGTCAACACGATGCTCGATGCGATGACCGAGGCCTTGGCGACCGGTCAGCGCATCGAGATCCGCGGGTTTGGCAGCTTTGCACTTAACTATCGGCCGCCGCGAATCGGCCGCAATCCGAAGTCGGGCGATCGGGTTCAGGTTCCTGCCAAGCACGTGCCGCATTTCAAAGCTGGCAAGGAGCTGCGCGAGCGCGTTGACGGCCACGATTTGCCGGAACCGATTGCCGATGATGAGCTCGACGAGTAGCCACAAAGACATACCGGCCGCAATCTGATCGCGGCTTTTTTGCGCGCCTACAATTATCGCTTCGTTGACGGTAAGAGGGCTTGATATGAAGCTCGCCGCCTGGCTTCTGAAGCTTGGCTTCTTCCTATTGGTGCTGTGGTTCGCTCTGAAAAACACCACTCCGGTGCCGGTACGTTTCAGCGCAGATATCGCCTGGGAGCACGTTCCGTTGATCGTGGTGATGTTGGCCTGTGTGGCGCTGGGCGCTTTGCTGGGCGCGCTGTCGCTGTCACTTCCGATTTACAAGATGCGGCGCGAAATGGCGCATTTGAAGCGCGTCAGCCCGCCGCCATCGACCGAATCGTCACCCGAGCGGATGGCGAGCGCGGCTCGGCAGTCGGGTGCAGTCGCTGAACTCAGTACCGGCGAGCGCAATTGAATCGAATTCATCGGCTACAGCGAACTCAGCATCCCAGGCGAACACAACGGCTGAGGCGTACCCAGCGGCGAGGGGCGCACCGCTAGATGGAATTCGAGCTCTGGTATCTGCTGTCGCTGCCGCTCCTGTTCACCGTTGGCTGGATCGCGCGAGGGTTTGAGTCGAGCGTTCGTGAAACTGACAACGCGGCTTTGCCGCGCTCGTATTTTCGCGGTCTCAACCTGCTGCTGAACGATCAGCCGGACAAAGCGATCGATGCCTTTATCGAGGTCGTCAAGCTTGATCCGGAGACGATCGAGCTGCATCAAGCGCTCGGTAATTTGTTTCGGCGACGCGGCGAGTTCGATCGCGCGGTCCGTATCCACACGCACCTGCTCAATCGCGCGGACCTGCCGGCGCGGCAGAGATCGCAGGCGCTCGACGAGCTCGGGCAGGATTATCTAAAAGCCGGGTTACTGGATCGCGCCGAAGACGCGTTTGTGCGTCTATTGCAGGACCGGCATCACCGGTTCGACGCGTTGCGCGCGCTGCTGCGCATTTATCAGATCGAGCGCGAGTGGCTGAAGGCGGTCGATAGCGCGCGGCAGCTTGAGAGTGAAGCTGGAGAGTCACATCACGTCGCGATCTCGCACTACTACTGCGAGTTGGCAAACGATGCGCTCATGCGCGACGCGCTCGATGATGCGCAGCAAGCGGTCGACGCCGCACTCTCGGCGAATCGCAGTTCGGTTCGAGCGTTGATTCTGGCCGGAGACATCGCCGCAAAGCGCGGCGCTTTCGACGAAGCACTCGGTCATTGGCGGCGCGTGGAAGACGCTTCGGCCGAGCACCTGCCGCTGATTGCTACGCGCGTGGCCGATGCCATGTTTGCACAAGGCCAGACGGAACAAGCGCTTGATTGGCTCAAGCGCGCAATGGTTGCCATGCCGTCGATAGATCTGCTGGATGTTGTCGCCAAACGCACGACTGCTTGGCGCGGCGCAGCGGCGGCGGAGGCGGTGATCGCAGAGGAGACGCAGCGCCATCCTTCGCTGCTAGGCTTTGAGCGCCTGCTCGAGGCACGCCTGGCGATCAATCGAGAAAACGGCAAGGAGGATGTAGAGCTACAGCTTCTCAATTCACTGCTAAGCAACCATACGCAAAAACTAGCGCGCTACCGCTGCGCAAAGTGCGGCTTTCGCGCGCGCGAATACCACTGGAATTGCCCGGGATGCAGTACCTGGGACAGCTATCCGCCGCGTCGTCTCGAGGAATTGGACATCGCGTGACGGTCGCGGCATTACAAGCATTTCGCACCATCGAACAAACCATCGGCAACACGCCGCTGGTGCGGCTGCAGCGTGTCGACGCAGAGGCGAATGCGTTGCGAAATAACGTAATTCTCGGCAAGCTCGAAGGTAACAATCCCGGCGGGTCGGTCAAGGATCGCGCAGCATGGTCGATGATCACGCGTGCGGAGCAGCGTGGGGACATTCGGCGCGGCGATCGATTGATCGAAGCAACCAGCGGAAATACCGGCATCGCGCTGGCGATGATCGCGGCGATGATGGGCTATCGAATGACCCTGATCATGCCGGACAACCTCAGCTTCGAGCGCCGCTCGAGCATGCGTGCGTATGGCGCCGAGCTGTTGCTAACCGCCGCTAATGAAGGTGGTATGGAATACGCGCGCGATCTCGCACTACAAATGCAGTCGCGCGGAGAGGGTGTTGTGCTTGACCAATTTGCCAACGAGGATAACCCGCGCGTTCACTACGAAACCACGGCCCCTGAGGTTTGGCGCGACACTTTTGGCGGGATTACGCACTTTGTCAGCGCGATGGGAACCACAGGAACCATCATGGGCGCATCGCGCTATTTAAAGGAAAAAAGGGCAGCGATCCAGATCATCGGCGCGCAACCCGCTGAAGGCTCGCAGATTCCGGGCATTCGCAAATGGCCCGAAGCGTATCTACCGAAAATTTACGACGCGCGGCGCGTCGATCGCGTCGAGTCGGTAACTCAAAGCGACGCCGAAACAATGGCGCGGCGATTGGCGTCTGAAGAGGGCATATTCGGCGGCATCTCTTCCGGCGGCGCCTGCGTGATCGCGCTGCGGGTGGCAGCGGAAGTTGAAAACGCAACGATTGTTTTTATCGTATGCGATCGCGGCGACCGCTATTTATCGACCGGCGTATTTCCGGGTTAAAGCCGAAAGACTAATCATCCGTGTTCTCGGGTTGGCTTGCCGGCTCCGATCATTAGCCGGTCAGTGCCAGCTACCGCCATCGCCGACAGCAGAAACGTTACGTGTATGACGGTCTCAGCGATGAGTACTTTAGGCTCGTAATTGGCGGCGTTAATGAACGTCTTCAGCAGGTTAATCGAGCCGATGCCGATGATTGCGGTTGCCAGCTTGACCTTCAGCACGCTGGCGTTCACATGTGACAGCCACTCCGGTTGATCTGGATGATGTTCCAGATACATGCGCGACACAAAGGTCTCGTAGCCGCCGATGATCACCATGATCAGCAGGTTCGAGATCATCACGACGTCGATCAATGCCAACACGACCAGCATGATGACGGTCTCATTAAGTTCTGGAGTGGCGCTGCTGACATAGCCGATGCTCTTGATCAGCAGGTTCAACGCGGCCTGATCGCCGAATGCGGCTTGGATCAAATGCACCAGCTCGACCCAGAAGTGATACACGTACACCGCCTGCGCCAGGATCAAGCCGACATATAGCGGTAACTGCAGCCAGCGCGTTGCGAATATCAACCGCGGCACCAGCGGGATCCGACGCGTGACGGCGCGGTCTAAATCGGTAGCGGAGATGTGGGAAATGAGGCTGAAGGAACGAAATTCTATCCGGCGGTGCATTAGCTCCTATTGCGCTCAGATCGGCTGCCCTCATATCCGGAACTGAGGCGAACCCGGCACGGTCGTGGCGGTCCAACGAGGACTTTGGAAAGCGGTGTAACGCGAAAGAAATCTTCTGCTGTGTTGTCCTAGCGGGTATTGATAAAATCCCCCGACTGTTTTTTTAACACTTTTGTGGAGAAGACTTTATGAAACGTATCGCTCTGTTCGTTTTGACGAACCTTGCGATCATGGCCGTGCTGGTGTTGTTCCTGACCGTCCTGTCGTCCGTGTTCGGCATTAACTTCAATCTCGGCGGGCAAACGCTGAACATCGGCAGCCTGGCGATTTTCTCGCTGGTTGTCGGCTTTACTGGCGCGTTCATTTCGCTGTTGTTGTCCAAGCCGATGGCGAAGTGGTCGACCGGTGCGCAGGTCATCAGCCAGCCGTCGAACGCGATGGAGTCATGGCTGGTCGATGCGGTGCGTCGCCATGCAGAGAAGGCCGGAATCGGTATGCCTGAGGTCGCCATTTTCGAGGGCGCGCCGAATGCATTCGCAACGGGTGCGTTCAAGAATAGTGCCTTGGTGGCAGTTTCGACGGGTTTGCTGCAATCGATGAGCAAAGACGAAGTTGAAGCTGTCCTTGGCCACGAGGTGTCCCATATTTCGAACGGCGATATGGTGACGATGACGTTGCTGCAAGGCGTAATGAACACCTTCGTGGTGTTCCTGTCGCGCGTGATCGGTTATGCGGTCGACCGGCTGATCCTTCGCAACGAAAGCGCTGGCCCCGGCATTGGTTACTACGTGACGACTATCGTGCTCGATATCGCGCTCGGCTTTTTGGCCGCAATCGTGGTGGCCTGGTTCTCGCGCCGGCGTGAGTTTCGCGCAGACGCAGGCGCTGCTGCTTTGATGGGCGGCAGCCGGCCGATGATCAACGCGCTCGCGCGTCTGGGCGGGCAGGACCCGGGACAGTTGCCGCAGCAGGTGCAAACGTTCGCCATTAACGGTCGTCCGAGCGGAATGCTGGCGCTGTTTTCCAGTCACCCACCGATCGAAGAGCGGATTGCAGCGCTGCAAACACCGGCTCGCTAGTTTCAGTTGCGTTAATGTAAAAGGGCCGGGATTTCCGGCCCTTTCTTTGAGCTTTTTATGGCGCGCGCGGACACGGCCGCGGCGAGCAACGCAAGCGCGAGCGCTGCGATGCCAAGCGCAACCGTGGCGGCCTCCCAGAAGCCGAGCGCGCCGCGCGGCGGCCCGAGCGGCGTGTCCGTGAGCGCGATCCAGAAGCCGCCGATCAATCCGACACCCCACAGTGACACGCCGTAAATGACGATCGGCCACAACGTGTTCTTGTAACCGCGCAGCGCAAAGCCGCATACGCCCTGGCATGCGTCGAACACGTGAAAGACCGCGGCCCAGCCGATCAGCGATAGCGCCACGGCGGCGACCGCAGCGTCGATGGTGTACAGCGTGACGATGTGCTCCCTCAAAAACCATACAAGCAAGGCGGCGACGAGCGCAATGCCGATTGACAGCCGAAAGCCACGCAGCGCGGCCACGCGAGCGACGCGAGGTTGCCCAGCGCCGAGCGATTGCGCGATCAGCACGCTGGTCGAGATGCCGAGCGCGAGCGGAACCATGAACAAGACCGCGGCGATGTTTGCGACGACTTGATGCCCCGCCACCGACGCCGTTCCCAGGCGCGCTATCAACACCGCCATGAATGTGAACGACGTTACTTCGAACAGCACCGACAGCCCGATCGGAATTCCAAGCTTTAGCAGCTCGCGTTGTTTTGTCCATTGGGGCCAATGAATCTTGCTACTTCGAAAGCGTTGAAAAAATGGATCGAGCCGCCAGACTGAGAGGCTGAGCGCGAGTGTGACCC
>JACCZX010000417.1 GCA_013695705.1 Burkholderiaceae bacterium
CGCTTGCGCGCTGCGACGAAATAAAGCATCAATCGGTGGTCAGTAGAATCCGCGGCGCGCTTCCCATGGCTGAACAACAAACACTCTTCCCGCCACCGGCAGACGCCGATGATTCGCTGACGCTCGCGCGTTTTGCGCAGCAGGCCTATCTCGACTACGCAATCTCGGTCGTCAAGGGACGGGCGTTGCCGGACGGCTCGGATGGACAGAAGCCGGTCCAGCGGCGGATTTTGTATGCGATGAACGCAATGGGGCTGGCGTCGGGTGCGCGGCCCGTGAAGTCCGCGCGTGTCGTTGGCGATGTGCTCGGCCGCTATCACCCGCACGGCGACCAGGCAGCGTACGACGCGATGGTAAGAATGGCGCAGGATTTTTCGCTGCGCTATCCGTTGATCGATGGTCAGGGCAACTTCGGCAGTCGCGACGGCGACGGTGCCGCTGCGATGCGTTACACCGAAGCGCGCCTGACGCCGATTGCGCGATTGCTGCTCGATGAGATCGACGAAGGCACTGTCGATTTTATGCCGAACTACGACGGTTCGACTCAGGAGCCACGCCTTTTGCCGGCGCGCCTGCCGTTCGTGTTGCTAAACGGCGCATCGGGTATCGCGGTCGGGATGGCGACCGAAATTCCGTCGCATAACCTGCGCGAGGTGGCAGCGGCGACTTTGCTTCTGCTGAAGAATCCCCAAGCGAAGCTCGAACAGGTATTGCGCGAAATGCCGGCACCGGATTTTCCAGGTGGCGGCCAGATCATCTCTTCGCGCGACGACATTCGTGACGTGTACGCGAGCGGCCGCGGCAGCGTCAAGGTGCGTGCCCGTTTCGAGTTTGAAGAGCTCGCGCGCGGCCAGTGGCAAATGGTGGCGACCGAGTTGCCGCCAGGCGCTTCGTCTCAGCGCGTGCTCGAAGAGCTCGAGGAGCTGACTAATCCGAAAATACGCGCCGGAAAAAAGGCGCTCAGTTCCGAGCAGCAGCAGAACAGGCAGTTGATCCTGTCACTGCTCGACACAGTGCGCGACGAGTCCGGCAAGGACGCGGCGGTACGCCTGGTGTTCGAGCCCCGCACGTCGAAGATCGATCGCGATGAATTGATGCGCGCGTTGCTCGCGCAAACCAGCATGGAGGGCAACGCGCCGATCAATCTGGTGATGATCGGCGGCGACGGTCGCCCGCGCTGCAAGCCGCTGGTTGCCATCGTGCTCGAATGGATCGAGTTTCGCATTGCCACCGTGCGGCGCCGCTCGCAGCATCGACTGCAAAAAGTAGACGATCGGATTCATATTCTCGAAGGGCGGCAGCTGGTGTTGCTGTCGATCGACAAGGTGATCAAGCTGATTCGCAACTCGGATGAGCCGAAGCCCGAGTTGATGCGCACTTTCAGGCTGTCCGAACGCCAGGCCGACGACATCCTGGATTTGCGGCTGCGCCAGCTGGCGCGGCTCGAAGGGTTTCGCATTGATGAAGAGCTCGCTGCTCTGCGCAAGGATCAGTCGGCACTCGGCAAGCTGCTGGGATCGGATGCCGCATTGCGCAAGCTTGTCGCGAAAGAGCTAGAGGACGATGCCAGGAAGTACGGCGACAAGGATTCCCGCCGCACACTGATCGAAGCGGCGGAGCGCGCAAGCATCGATTTAAAAGTGACCGACGAGCCGATCACGGTCATCGTGTCCGAAAATGGATTCGTGCGCGCGCGCACAGGGCACGGCCATGACCCGGCGCAGTTCGCTTTCAAGACCGGCGACGCGCTGTATGCCGCGTTCGAGTGCCGCACGGGCGACTCGCTGATCGCTATCGGCAGCAACGGCCGTGTCTATTCGGTGCCGGCGGCACAGTTGCCATCAGCGCGCGGTGACGGCGCGCCGGCCACGTCGTTGATTGACCTTGCGCCCGACACGCGCCTGGTCGGGTACGCCGCCGGAGAAGCAACGCAGCCAATGCTGCTGTCGACCAGCAGCGGATTCGGATTTGCAGCGACACTTGGCGACATGTTGTCGCGGCAGCGCGCGGGCAAGCAGTTCATCAACCTTGATCCGGGCGCCGAGCCGCTGCGTCCGCAGTCGGCTGATCCATCGGCTGACCGCATGATTGCGTGCTTGTCCGAGAGTGGCCGCGTTCTGATCTTCGATGCTACTGAACTGAAATCGCTTGCGGGTGGAGGGCGCGGGGTAACTTTGATGGATCTCGACGAAGGCGAAAAGTTGATCGCCGCGATGCCAATCTCGGCCACAGGAGCGGTCATCACTGCAACGCGAGGAACTGCGCGTAAGCCGGTGGAAGTGCGGTTGGCGGGGGCAGCGCTGGCGTCTCATCGTGGGCATCGCGCGCGCAAGGGCAAGCTGGTTGAATCGAAGCTGAAGCCGCCATTCGCGTTGCTGAAGATCTCACAGCGCAAGGAATGAGCGCGCCGATTGGTCGGCATACACTGGTGTCTCCACTCATATTCCCTTTCCAAACAAGTGATGAGAATCGTCTACACCGCTTTGCTATTCGTTCACGTGCTCGGTGTCGTCGTCTGGGTCGGCGGCATGTTCGTGCTGCACTTTGCGGTGCGGCCGGCGGCAGCACGGTTGCAGGAGCCGGCAATGCGATTGACACTGCTTTCCTCGGTGATTGGCCGTTTCATGTCATGGGCCGCGCTGGCAGTGGTCGCAATTCTGGCAACCGGGCTGGCGATGATTTTTGCGAGCGGTGGTTTTAGAAATGCACATTTGTCGGTGCATTTGATGCTGGCGGTTGGGCTCCTGATGATGGGGCTGTTTTTGCATATCCGCTTCGCGCCTTTCAAACGAATGCGTGCGGCGGTGGTTGGCGCAGATTGGGCTGTCGCGGCCGCGAATCTCGACAGCGTGCGCAAGCTGGTGCTTATCAACCTCGTACTGGGCACTGTCACGATAGCGATTGCGACGATCGGCCGCGCGGCGCTGTAGTTACGTCCGTCGGCGCAGGTGCTCGGCAGAGTGCTGCCGCCCCTACAATCGAATTCGCCGGCTCCTCGCCGGCACTCATTTTTATGTCGCTCTATCAACTGATCGGCTCGTTCGTGCTGCGCCATCGGCGTGCCTACGTCGCATCCGGACTGATGCTGATCGGCATCGCGGTGCTGACGGTATGGGTGCCGCGTGTCGTGGGCCAGGCCGTCGACGGACTTGTAGCAGGAACGCTCAGCGGCGGCGCGTTAATGCGGCAACTGCTGCTGTTGGTCGCCATGGGTGCAGTGATTTACCTGCTGCGTGTTGGCTGGCGCCTTCAGCTATTCGCCGCTGCCTATCAACTTGGGGTTGAGCTGCGCACGCGCCTTTACGACCGGCTTGCACTGCAGGGTCCGCCATTTTTCAACCGCAGCCGCACCGGGGATCTGATGGCGCGCGCGACTAATGATGTCGATTCAATCGAGATGGCTGCGGGCGAGGCGTTTCTGGCCGGATTCGACGGCACATTGACGTTGATCCTGGTCATCGCAATGATGGCATTCGGCATCGATTGGCGCCTTGCGCTCATTGCACTGCTGCCATTTCCGTTGATGGCGATCGCATTCTGGTTTATCTCGCGTCAGGTGCACACCGCGTGGCGTGATTCGCTCGACCGTTTTTCGAACCTGAATGATCACGTGCAGGAAACGATCGCCGGCGTGCGCACATTGCGCGCGCTCGGGCTGGAGTCGCAGGCGGGACGGGACTTTGCTCAACGCGCCGGCGCCGCAGCAGATGCCAACTTTCGTGCATTGAAGTGGGAAGCCGCGTACGAACCTGCGGTCGGATTCACGTTGACCGCTGCTACTGCATTGACGCTCGGTGTCGGCGGCTGGCTCGTATGGCAAAAGCAGTTGACCGTCGGTGAGCTGACCAGTTTTGCGATGTATTTGTCGCAGCTCATTTGGCCAATGTTTGCCGCCGGCTGGGTGTTGTCACTGCTGGAGCGGGGCAAGGCGGGTTGGACGCGGTTGCAGCCCGCCTTGCTCGAGCCTTTGTCGGTGGCCGATGACGGTGCCCTCACTCAGTTGATGCCCGGCGCGCTGCGATTTGAGAAAGTGACGTTCAGCTATCGATCGGATGCAACGCCTGCGGTGGCCGACGTGTCGTTCGATCTGCCAGCGGGGCAAACGCTGGGAATTGTCGGTCCAACGGGTTCGGGTAAATCAACGTTGTTGGCGCTGCTGCTGCGGCACTACGCGCCGGATGGCGGACGCGTTGCCTGGGGTGGGAATGCGATCGAGCACTACAGCCTCGATGCGCTGCGAGGCGCGATCAGCTGGGTGCCGCAGGAAGCGTTTCTGTTCTCGGCGACGCTGGCGGAGAACATCGCGCTTGCGCGCAGCGGTGCGACGCGATCGGAGGTCGAACGTGCAGCAGAACTCGCGGCGTTGCACGACGACATCGCCCGCTTTCCGCACGGCTATGAAACGGTTGTGGGTGAGCGCGGCATCACACTTTCCGGCGGGCAGCGCCAGAGAGTTGCGATCGCGCGGGCGTTGCTGACGGAGAAGCCGCTGCTGCTGCTCGACGATGCGCTGTCGGCCGTCGACACCGGCACCGAAACGCAGATCCTGTCGCATCTGCGGGGAGAACTGCATGGCCAGCGCCGGCGCACCGCGATTATCGTCAGCCATCGTTTATCTGCCGTCGCTGACGCTGACATGATCATTGTTCTAAAAGTCGGACGCATCGTCGAACGCGGGTCGCACGACGAGTTGCTGGAGATCAACGGCTGGTACGCAGCGCAGTGGCGCTATCAACAACTGGAAGCAAGCCTGGAAGTCGCATAGTGGCCTGTAACAGCCAATTCGAAAGTGCCTTGCGCGTCGGGGCGGCCGACTGCTTTGTCGCTCGCCCTGCACGTATGCGTCGGCTACGCGACGCGGCTCGCTTCTCGCATTCGAGTCGCCCGGACGCGCCTTTCCGTTCCGAATCGACTGTCACAGGCCACTGATGGCTGCGACCGCGTCGATTGAGCACCCTGATCTGCGCCCGGTTCGGCACGACGAGCGTCGGCAGGCGTTTGCGCTGCTCTGGCTAGCCGCGCGGCCCGATCGCAGGCAGCTGCTGCTGGCTAGTGCGTTATTGCTGCTCGCGGGCGGGCTCGAGGCACTTGGGCCGATTTTTGGAAAGTGGTTTATCGACGATTACCTGCTGCCACGTCGGCTCGATTTGCTGCCGGTCGCTTGGCTCGTCACCGGGCTTGTCATCAGCGGGTGCATCGCGAGCGCGCTGCGCTACTTTCAACTGGTCCGACTCGCGGGCGTTGCGATGCGTTCGGTGCGCCGCCTGCGCGAGAGTGTCTACAACCACGTGCTGCGCCTGCCGATGACATTTTTCGACAAGGCAATCACGGGCCAGCTGGTGAGCCGCATCACCAATGACACCGAGCAGATTCGCCAGCTTTATGTGCAGGTTCTGTTTGAGATGCTGCAAGGGGTCACGGTGCTGATTGGCGCAGTCGTTGCGATGGCTTGGCTCGACTGGCGCCTGATGCTGATCGTGCTGACTCTGATCCCGGCGACGGTTTTGATCGTGATCGGTTATCAGCGGCTTTCCGCGTACGCGGTGATGCGCGCGCGCGAGCTGCGCAGCGACATTAACGCGCAGATGGGTGAGAGCATCGCCGGCATGAGCGTACTGCAGGCGACCGGCGCCGCGCGCCGTTTCGCTGCGCGTTTTGCAAAGACCAATCGCGAGCACTACCAGGCACGCCTGGGCGAGGTGCGCGCGAATGCGTGGCTGCTGCGACCCGCTCTCGACATGCTGAACATTCTGCTGATCGTCGCGATCATTGCGGCGTTTGGCACGCAATCGTTCGGCGCCCTGGAAATCGGGCTGCTGTATGCGTTTATCACTTACGTCGCGCGCGTGGTTGAACCATTGATCTCCATCACGATGCAGTTTTCGTTGCTGCAGCAAGCGTTGGTCGCGGCGTCGCGCGTCAACACGCTGCTCGACGAGGGCGAGTCGCAGCGCGTCGGTTTTCAGCGGCATGAGCGGCGCGTCAGTCGCGGCCACGTGCAACTCACTGACGTGAGCTTCGGCTATGACGCGCAGGTCCCGGTACTGCACGATGTCAGCATCGATGTACCTGCGGGAAGCTTTGCTGGAATCGTCGGCCACACCGGCAGCGGCAAGTCGACGCTGTTGTCGCTGCTATTGCGCTTCTACGCGCCGCAAGCAGGTCGGCTGGAGATCGATGGTATTCCGCTGGCGACGATTGGCGACGAACATTTTCGTGCCGACGTCGGGCTGGTGCCGCAGGAGCCGTTCCTGTTGGCCGCCAGTGCACGCGAGAATATCGACATGGGCCGCGGGTTGCCGAAGACGCAAATCGAAGACGCTGCGGTTGCCGCCAGCGCGCACGGATTTATCACTGCACTCGAGCAGGGTTATGACACGCCACTCGGCGAAGGCGGTGCGCGCCTATCGTCGGGTCAAAAGCAGCTGGTGGCGGTAGCGCGCGCGCTGGCGGGGGCGCCGCGCGTGCTGTTTCTTGACGAAGCGACGTCGCGTATCGATAGCGACACCGAGCGGCAGGTGGCGCAGGCGCTCACGTTGCTGCACGGCAAGACGACGGTGATCGCGATTGCTCATCGCCTGTCTACCATTCGGGCCGCCGACCGCATCTTCGTGCTGAACCACGGGCGCGTTGCCGAGCAGGGAACGCACGACGAGTTGATGCGTATCGCAGGCGGCATTTATCAGCGGCTTTATCTGCTGCAGCAGATTGCCGATTGAGTACCGGTTTCGAGCGTCGTAGAAATGAAGCCGATCGAGCGGTTCGC
>JACCZX010000423.1 GCA_013695705.1 Burkholderiaceae bacterium
GGGTCAAGCTGCACGACGTGGGGCTGTTCTCCGACGGCACCGCAGTGCGCGAGGTCGGCCAACACACGTTCAAGTTGGTCCGCGACCATGTCGATGACATCGTGCTGGTCGACACCGACGCGATCTGCGCGGCCATTAAGGACGTGTTTCAGGACACGCGCTCGATTCTGGAACCGGCCGGTGCGCTGTCAATTGCCGGCATGAAGGCATACGCGCAGCGCGAAAAACTGAAGCAGCGCACGCTGGTAGCGATCGCGTGTGGCGCCAACATGAACTTCGACCGCCTGCGTTTTGTCGCAGAGCGCACAGAAGTCGGCGAAGCTCGCGAAGCGCTGTTTGCGGTGACGATTCCCGAAGAGCGCGGCAGCTTCAAACGCTTCTGCGAGCTGGTCGGCGACCGCAGCGTTACCGAATTCAACTACCGCATCGCGGATTCGTCGGTCGCGCACGTGTTTGTCGGTATCGGCACCGCGAGTGCAGGCGACAATCTGACGCTGGCACGTCACTTTCGACGTCACGGGTACGCCACCGTCGATCTGTCGCACGACGAGCTCGCCGCCGAGCATGTGCGTTACATGGTCGGCGGCAAGAGTGCGCTGGCTGCCGGCGAGCTGATTTACCGTTTCGAGTTTCCCGAGCGGCCCGGTGCGCTGATGAAGTTTCTGACCAGTATGGCGCCGAGCTGGAACATATCGATGTTCCACTATCGCAACCAGGGAGCGGATTACTCGCGCGTGTTGGTGGGTTTGCAGGTTCCGCCGAACGAGCGACGCGCGTTTAGCCGTTTTCTGGCAGCGCTCGGCTACCGCTGTTGGAATGAGACCGGGAATCCTGCGTATCGGCTGTTTCTGTCTTGACTTGCAGCGAGCGCGCCGGCCCGACCGCTTCGATCTCCACCAGCAAATCGGCGCGGCATATATCTGCATGCAGATACAGCACGGCGTTCGCATCCAGTCCGTGCTGTTGCACCGCTCGCCGCACCTGCGGCGCGTCTTCGGGACGGCGGATGTAGGCCTTTAACCGCATGTTGGACAGCGTCGCCAGCGCGTGTCCCGCGCGCCGCGCGGCCTCGGCCACGACTGCTTCCAAGTTCGCGAGCGTCTCGCGCGTCTGCTCGACGACATCGCCGGCGTGCAGCGTCTGGTGACCGACAATGCTCGCGGTGCCGGACACGAACAGCACGTCGCTTTCCAGATCCGCCCCGCGCCATAGTGCCGCACGCGAAAAGCTCGGCGCGCGCGGACCATATTGCTGCGGATACTGATAAGCGCTCATCTGGCGCGGATTTTCGATCGACTCGACTGCGCTCTTCGATGCCAGGCAGTAGAGCACCAGCGGACCGCCGAAGCAGCCGAGTGCGCACGCCGCGGGCGCCCCGGTGTGAGTAGGCCGTTTCGATTCTTCATACGCTTTGTGGCGCTGCAGGTTGAATCGCCGGTAACGCTCGAGTCCAGCGTCATCGATATTGATGTCCGGAATCGAATTCCAGACTCGCATCAGGTGTGGATAGCCGGTCAACTGCAGGGCGTCGAGCAGCGATCGATACGCTGTGTACGTCGCCGCGCCGAGCGCGTCTTCGGCATCGCGCGTCACGCTCGCCGATACTGTCGCGAACAAGACCTCGCCGTTGTGCCGACAGTGAGTCGCACCGACGAGCTGTTCGGTTGCTTTGTACCGCCCGCTCCACAACTCGACGATCGGCACATCGTCACCGATGACGCCCTTGAGTAGATGCGCTTGCGGCAAGTGCGACGCAATCGCCAGTGGGCTAACGCCGCCATGCATTGCAACACCGAGTGTGCGGGGATCGTTCAGAGCGCAAGACCGGGCGAAATCTGGCGCCGACAACCACTGCATTCCGATACGATTTACGTGGTTGGGCACTGTGTTAACTGCCGGCAAAAGGTGCGGATTCTAGTCATCGGCGGCGGCTCGATTGATACACTCGCTCAACCATGCTCGCTACCCAATCGCCGCCGGCACGACTCGATGCACCACGCGTGGTCGATCAACTCAGCGCCGATGTCGTCATCATCGGCGGTGGCCCGGCGGGCAGCACGGCCGGCGCGCTGCTGGCGCAAAAAGGTCGACGCGTGCTGCTGTTGGAGAAAGATCGACATCCGCGTTTTCATATCGGGGAATCACTGCTGCCGTTAAATCTGCCGTTGTTCGAGCAGCTTGGCTGCGCACCGGCGATTGAAAAAGTCGGGCTCGTCAAGCATTCGGTTCAATTTCACTCCGCCGAGCACGCGGCGAGTCAGTCGTTTGCGTTTGCCGACGCGTGGGATGGCGTGCCGAAGTATGCCTATCAGGTGCGGCGCTCCGAATTCGATCATGCGTTGTTGCAACACGCATGCACGCGCGGCGTCGAGGTCATTGAAGCGTGCCGCGCAACGGGTGTTCGCTTCGAATCCGATCAGGTCGTCGTCGAAGCGAAGTGCGACGACGGCCGCAGTATTCAAGCCACGGCTGGCTATTTGATCGACGCCACCGGACGCGACACCTTCATGGCGTCGCGCCTCGGCATCAAGCGCAAGAATCCGAAGCACACCAGCGCCGCACTTTACGGGCACTTCAACGGCGCGCAGCGCAACATCGGCGCTGCCGAGGGAGATATCGAGATCTACTGGTTTGCGCACGGCTGGATGTGGTTTATTCCGCTCGCCGATGGCACGACCAGTGTCGGCGCCGTTTGCTGGCCGTATTACTTGAAGACCCGTGATACCGATCCTTCAACCTTCTTTCTCCGCACGCTGCAGACCTGCCCGCCGCTTTGGGAGCGCGTCAAGGATGCAACGCTGATCGAAGCGGCGACGGCCACCGGAAATTATTCCTACACTTCTGACCAGATGGCCGGCGAGCGTTATGTGATGGTCGGTGACGCTTTTGCATTCGTCGATCCGGTTTTTTCCAGTGGCGTGTATCTGGCGATGAAGAGCGCGCAGTATGCGGCTGACGTGGTCGAAGGCGCATTGCGCGAGCCCGCAGCAGCCCCCCGGCTCAATCGCGCGTTCGAACGGCGCGTGCGGCGCGGGCTAAAGGCGTTTACCTGGATGATCTACCGGATGACATCGCCGATCATGCGCAACCTGATCATGAATCCGCGCAACACGTTCGGCGTGCAGCGTGCGGTGATTTCGTTTCTTGCCGGAGACGTATACGAGTCAGGACCGGTGCGGCGACGCATATTGGCATTTCGCGGCATCTATTACCTCAGTGCTCTGAAGCATTGGCGTCGTGCGTGGGCCAGCGTGGTCAACCGCAAGAATGCAATTCGGCCGCAGGCCATTTGCGCGACCGATGGATCGGGATGAACGTGCAGACAAAAGTGCGCGGCGTTGGCGCGCTGCTGACATTGCTCGCCACATGCACGTCTGCATTTGCGCAGGACCTTCCACTATGGGAGTTGGGCGGTGGCGCGGCAGCGCTGCGCGTGCCGGACTATCGAGGCTCCGAAGAAGTCCGTAACTATCTGTTGCCCGTACCGTGGCTGGTGTATCGAGGCGAGATTTTTCGCGCCGATCGCGATGGCGTGCGTGCGCGATTGTTTGACAGCGAACGAGTCGACCTGAACCTCAGCATCAACGGCAGCGTGCCGGTCGACAGTGACCGCAATCGCGCGCGGCAAGGCATGGAAGATCTGCGGCCGTTGTTTGAATTCGGACCGGTCGCCAACATTCATTTGTGGCGCACTGCAGATCAACGTGCCGCGCTTGACCTTCGTCTGCCGGCGCGCGCGGCGTTCACGTTTCGCGACGGCGTGCGTCATGTTGGATACGTTTTCGCTCCACAGTTGAATCTCGATTTGCGCTGGCCGTCGGCCACCGCGGCCGATCGCTGGAATCTCGGGCTGCTGGTCGAAGTGCCGTTCTCTGACCGTCGTTTAAATGGATATTTCTACAGCGTGTCTGCCGCCGATGCGACCGCAACGCGTCCGGAATATCGCGCGCGTTCCGGCTACGGTGGCTGGCAGGCGCTTGCTGCGCTGTCGCACCGAGTCGACCGCTGGTGGTTCGGCGGGTTTATCAAGTACGACAACCTCACGGACGCGGTGTTTGCCGATTCGCCGCTTGTTACGCAGCGGCGCCAGGTAAGCGGCGGATTTGCCGTCAGCTATGTTTTCGCTCGATCGACAACGATGGTGCCGCCGCGCGAGCGATGAACCGCACCGCTGCCCGTGGCTCGCTTCGCAGCATGCTGCTGCTTGCTGCCGTGGCGATCACGTTGTCGACTGCTTTGCACGTGGTGCCGCAGTTGCTGCGCAACTGGATTGATCCCGCATGGTCGATGCTCCTGCTGATGATCGTCGATGCCTGCGTCGTTGCGATATTCATTCGCAGCCGCAGCGCCGTTTTGATCGGACTGGCGCTTGGCGCGCTGTTGGGCGCGGTGGTGCTGTCGCATCAGCAGTTGCTGGCGGCCTTGCCGTCGATAGTGCTCAACCTGGTGCTCGCAAGCGTCTTCGCTACAACGTTGCGGTCGGGCGAGACGCCGTTGATCGTGCGTGTGGCCGAGCTCGACAACAGCGCCGTGCTGTCGGTGGACTTCTTGCGCTATTTGCGCTCACTGACTCAGGCGTGGACACTGTTTTTCATCACGATGGCCGCGCTGTCCCTGCTGCTGGCAGTTTACGCGCCATTCGAGTGGTGGTCGCTGTTCGTTAACGTGCTGATGTGGCCTTTGATTGGGTTGATGTTCGCGGCTGAGTGGATCGTGCGTCGCATCGGCTTCCCCTCGTTGCCGCCGCATACGCCGCTTTATATCGCAGCACGCATCGTTGCCTATCAGCGCCGGTTGGTACCAGCCGAACCCGATTCGAGCGCTCGATGATTGCCGAGCCGTTGATCGCTCACCGCGCCGCTGACGCACGCGTCGCGCTCCGTGCCGGTGAACTCATTACCGCCGGGCGCTTCGTGGCCGATGCGATAGCGCTCGCGCGGCTGTTATCGCCCGCGCAATATGTTCTCAATAGCTGCCGAGATCGCTATTTCTTTGCGGTTGGCTTTTGCGCGGCTCTAATTGCCGGCCGTACCAGTTTGCTGCCGCCGTCGCGCACGCCGGAGATGCTGGCGCAACTGGCGCGCCGCTATCCGGACACGCTGTACCTCGGCGACGACGCGGGCTGCGTCAGCTGGCGCGGCGCGCTAACGTCACCGGCGGCGATTGGCGCTTCGACCTGGAAGCCGGATGCGGCTGCGTCGATGTGGCCGCCGCCGACGATCGCACGTGCGCACGCGGCGGCAATCGCTTTTACGTCGGGCAGTACCGGTGAGCCGCAGCCGCAGATAAAAACCTGGGGCGGCGTCGTCGACGGTGCGCGCGCCGAGACTTCCGCCTTGCAGCTAGATCAGACAGCGGTCGAAGACGTCGTGCTGATCGGCACCGTTTCGCCGCAACACATGTACGGCCTCGAGTCGACGGTGTTAATGGCCTTGCACGGGCCGTGCGCGTTTGCGGCTGAGCATCCGTTGCATCCCGACGAAGTGCGCGCGGTGTTATCGCAGATAAACGGGCGGCGCGTATTGATCACTGCGCCGGTGCACTTGCGGGCTCTGGCCGAATCGTCGCACTCGATGCCGCCGCTCGACCGCGTGGTCAGCGCCACCGCGCCACTCGCACCGGCACTGGCCGCACGCTGCGAATCGATCTGGAGCACGCGCGTATTTGAGGTCTACGGCTGCACCGAAACCGGCATGGTCGCCACTCGCCGCACTGTCGAAGGGCCGGTATGGACGACGATGCGCGGCGTGAAAGTCGAGCAGCGTGACGGCGAGTTTCGTGCCTACGGTGGGCACGTGCAGCCAGGCAGGCTGGCCGACCGTCTTCGCCTGCACGGTGACACCACATTCGAGCTTGATGGGCGCGCCGATGATGTCGTGAATATCGGCGGCAAGCGCGCGTCCCTCGAGGGCCTCAACCGGTTGCTGCTGTCGATCGACGGCGTGATCGACGGCGCGATTTTCCTGCCGCGGCATTGCGACGGACCGGCGCGCGAGCAACGTTTGATGGCGGTCGTCGTCGCGCCCGACGTCACGCGCCGCGAATTGCTTTCCGCGTTGCGGGCCCAGATCGATCCGGCGTTTTTGCCGCGCCCGCTGATGCTGGTCGGTTCACTGCCGCGCAATGCGCAGGGCAAATTACCGCGCGACGAGTTGTTGGCTTTCGCCGAGAAGACTGTGCGAGCACGTCGCAGTCAACCGATCGTTGGTGGCTCCGTTGCGTGCGAAGAGACCGAACGCTTCGATCGGGCGCGCTGAGTTACTAGGGCCTGTTCACACTAAAACATGAGATGCGTTGGGTCGCAATGCGGATGGCTGCGCGAAGAGCGGCGCTGCCGAATGGTGGTTCCATTCGCGAGCCGCTCGTTAAAGCAGAGGCCGATTTCGACCCAACCCGAAGGGAAAGGC
>JACCZX010000426.1 GCA_013695705.1 Burkholderiaceae bacterium
TCCAAGGCCAGTCGCGCAAATTCGAAAAAAACTGCGCCGACTCATCGGTGCATTCATTACGTCTCCTTGACGTGCTGCTGTCAGTCAAACAATCAATTCACTTGCGCGCTCGAACCTGTGAACAAAGGGGAATGCGCCCGCCATCAGTGCGGTGGCGTTGGCAGCAATATAGGCTGGCCGAGGTTTCGCTTCAACCGCACCTATATTGCAATGCAATAATCTACAAGTTCGGCACGTTATTTTCTATTGCAGCACAATTGTTTTTATGAACCGCGTTTACATCGCACTTGCAGCGGCGTGTTTTGTTCTGTTGAACGGATGCGCGACACCGCGCGCGGGAATTCCACCGGCAGTCGGCACGCCCTCGACGGCCGCCGCTCCGGTCGCGAGCCCGAGCCTGGCTTTTTTCTCGAAGATCAAGGCGCCTTCGACCCACGAGCCGACGCTTCAACTTGCGTCTCGCGGGGTTCAGATATTTCGCTGCGAAAAGCGCGAGACTGGGCTGACGTGGATCTTTCGTCAGCCGCAAGCTGATCTGCTCGACGGCAGCGGCAAGAGCGTCGGCAAGCACGGCGCCAATTTTTCATTCGAGCACGACGATGGCAGCCGGTTGGTGTCAACCGTGGCCGCCTACGATGAAGCGTCCAAGCCAACTGATTTGCGCTGGCTGCTGCTGACCACGCGCAGCTTTGGCAAGGGATTGCTCGAAAATGTGACTCACGTCCAGCGCGTAAATACGGCGGGCGGCATGCCACCGGCGCGTTGCGAGACCTCGCAACTGAATCAGCTGCTGCGAGTGGATTTCACCTCTGAATTTGTGTTCTACAGGCCGCGCGGAGAGTAAGTACGTCAACTATTGACGAACGCGGTAAAATTGCGTGTTTGCTTGTAGGTTGGCGGAGGAACGACAATGATCTCGACAGCTTCGACGGTGGGCGCTTATCTGCGCGATCTGCCGCCGGATCGTCGCGTGGCAATGGCGCGGCTGTGCAGCATGATTCGGCGCTCTGCGCGCGGCGTGCGCGAGAGCATGCGCTACGGCCTGGCGTTTTACGAATTGGATGGCCCGCTGTTCGCGCTCGAATCCGGACGTCGGCATATGTCGCTTTACGTGGCGGAAAAAGACGTCGTCTTGAAACACAAGGACGCGCTGACCGGCGTTAACGCGGCAAAGAGCTTCATCAAGTTTTCAGACCTCAATCGGCTGCCGCTCGACGTCGTCGAAAAGATCGTGCGCGATTCAGTCGCTGCGCGCCGGCAGCGGGTGGCGCAGGGTGCGGTGCCGACGCAGGCCGAGTTGCTGAAGCTATGGGACATCAACGAAGAGGCTGCCGCACCGCCGGCCAAAACAGTCAAGCTCGCGATTGGCAAGCAAGCCATCATGACGGACGCGATTAATGCCATGGCGCACTCGATGCGCGATGCGATGGTGGCTGCGATCGATATCGCTACCGGAAGCATCGGCACCGGTAACGGCCAGTCGGCACTTTCAGCGAAACCTGCAAAAAAAACCAAGACTAAAGCGGCCCCGTCGAAGGCTGCGAAAAAAGGCGCTAAGCGCGCGCTTTCTGCGAAGCGTCCACCCCCGAAAAGGCCGGCCAAAAAATCGGCGCCAGCCGCGCGGCGGCGCTAAGCATCCCGCGGTTGCTAGCCCACAGTTCGGGCGTCTTCGATCACCTTACCGTCATTGGGCAACGAGCCGAGCGCCAGCAATTCGACTGCACCACCAAGCTTGGTAATCGAGCGCAGCGTTTCGGCCACTGCAATCTGCAGCGACGGATCGTGCGAATCTGATTCCGCGCGCAACGTCATAGCATCGGTCTCGCCCACGCGCGACACGACGAGACGCAAACGCTTCAACTCGCCGTGGCGCCGCGCGACCTCGGCCACCTGTTCGGGGCGCACAAACATTCCTTTTACTTTCGTCGTCTGATCGGCGCGGCCCATCCAGCCTTTGATGCGCGTGTTGGTGCGACCGCACGGTGACACGCCCGGCAAAATGGCAGACAAGTCCCCGATCGCCAGGCGAATCCAGGGCCGGTCGGGATCAAACGACGTGACGACCACTTCTCCGACTTCGCCATCGACGACCGGCGTTGCGGTTCCCGGTCGTACGATCTCGATCAGCACGTCTTCATTGACGATCTGCCCTTCACGCGCCCGGCTTTCATATGCGATGACGCCAACGTCGGCGATTGCGTATGCCTGGTAGGCATCGACGCCGCGCGCCTTGATATGTGCCTGCAACGACGGTGGAAACGCGGCGCCGGAAACCACCGCCTTCTTGATCGACGACATATCCCGGCCAGCCGCCTCGCCCGCATCCAGCAGAATTTTCAGAAAATCGGAAGTACCTGTGTAGGCCACCGGTCGCAGTTGCTCGATCACGTCGAGCTGTTGTTCTGTGTTGCCCGGGCCTGCAGGAATCACGAGGCACCCGAGCGCGCGTGCGCCGCCGTCGAGAATGAAGCCACCGGGCACCAGGTGATACGAGAACGTGTTCAGCACCATGTCGCCGCTGACGAATCCCGCCGCGTGCAACGAACGTGACGCGCGCCATGCATCGTTGTGTTTGCCCTCGAGCTCGCAGATCGGCCCGGGCGACGTGAACACGCGGCCGAACCGCTCGAGCTCCCCGGATACGAAGCCACCGAACGGCGGTCGCGCTTTCTGCAACGCAGGCAGTTCCGATTTGCGAAGAACCGGGAGCTGCGCAAGCGCGGAGCGACTGTTGATTTTCGTGGTGTCGATGTCGCCCAGATGCTGCCTCCAGCCCGGCGACTTCAGCGCATTCACCAGCAAACCGGGCAAATGGCCCATCAGGTCCAGCTCGCGCCGCTGCGGATCACGCGCCTCGCGATCGTCCAAATGTTCGTTGATGACCATTATTTCGCAGCTTCGTCGACTTGCCGCCGGCGCCGCTCTGCATCTTCGCGCGCCGTATCAAGCTTCTTCGTCACGGGATCGATCGTCGTCTGGCGCGTCGGCAGCGGCGTGTGGGTGGCCCTGTCGCTATCTGCCGTGTCACGGTTGGTGCAACCGCTTGTGCAACCGATCAAGACCGACGTTGTCAACAGAGCGGGAATCCATGCGTTCATGGAAGTTGTCGAGACGAGGAGCACGGTATTGCATGATAAGCGGCCGCATCGTTATGCGGTTATTGCGGGTTCTTAACAAGTTTTTAACACGCCTCCAGCAGGCGTCGTAATTGCTCGATTGTTATATCGCGCTCTACGCGCATCGGCAACACTTACAGGTCAGCGCACTCACAAGGAGGCACTATGCGCAAGTTAATTGCTGTTTTTTGTGGAGCGGCGGCACTCGGCGTCGCAGGTCAAGCCGTGGCCCAAACCACGACCCCCAGCACCACGACAACTCCCGGCACCACGATGATGAAAGAAGACAAAATGACGCAGAGGGAAATGCGTATGAAAGGAATGGACACCAATAATGATGGCATGGTGTCCAGAGCCGAGTTCAATAAGTACCACTCAGGTATGTGGAACAAAATGAAGAGAAACGCGGCCGGCATGGCCATGATGTCGGACGTTGAATCGATGTACGGGCCGGGCGTCGTTCCGAGCGCGATCCCGGGCGAAAAACCCATGAAAGCCAAGCCGTAAGCAGTTACTTGATTACGCTGTCGAGTCCGAAGCCGGCCTGGCTAAACAGCCACCGCCGGCTTTTTCTCACTCTTGGCGTCAGGCTAGCCAGCGCTTGCGCCGCTTGTAGAACTTTGCATCCCTGAAGCTTCTGCGCCCGGCCTTGGACAGCCCGAGATAAAACTCCTTTACGTCCTCGTTTTCGCGCAGCGCACGCGCTTCACCATCCATCACCACGCGCCCGTTTTCGAGGATGTAGCCGTACTTCGCATACTTCAGCGCGATATTGGTGTTCTGCTCAGCCAGGAGAAACGACACGCCTTCCCTGGCGTTGAGATCGTGCACGATGCCAAAGATCTCTTCGACCACCTGCGGCGCCAGTCCCATTGAGGGTTCATCGAGCAGAATCATCGAAGGCCGCGCCATCAACGCGCGGCCAATCGCGGTCATCTGCTGTTCGCCACCCGAGGTGTAGCCGGACTGGCTGGTACGGCGATCCTTAAGGCGCGGGAAGTACGCGTAGACCTTGTCGAGATCCGCGGCTATATCTGCGCGCGATTGCCCACGGCCTGATGAGCCGCGCGAATACGCGCCGGTCAGCAAATTGTCTTCAACCGATAGATGCGCGAAGCAACGCCGGCCTTCCATCACCTGCACGACGCCGCGCTTGACGAGCTCGTAAGCAGTGAGCCCCTGAATGCGCTCGCCCTTGTATTCGATCGACCCCTTGGTCACATCGCCGCGCTCGCCGTGCAGCAGGTTCGATACTGC
>JACCZX010000445.1 GCA_013695705.1 Burkholderiaceae bacterium
GTCTCGATCGAATCAGCGATGACCTCGCGCGACACCAGCGAATACTTCATGCCTTCGGTGCCCATACTGATCGCGTCCGACACCGTCGGCGTACCGAACACCTGTGCGTTGGCGCCGCACTTTGTGATCGCATCGATTGCCGCATCGGCGAGCTTCTGCAGCCCTGCATTGCATGGCGTGATCGTCGAGTGCCCATTGGCAACGCCGATCATCGGCTTGTCGAGGTCCTCGTCCTTGTAGCCCATCGCGTAGTACATCGCGCGATTGGCGGAGCGGGCAACACCCTGGGTTACGTGCTTGGAGCGTTCGTTATTAGGCATGAGGACGTGATCGGAGGAGTCGAGCGGGCAGGGAATCCAGCAATAATACTGGGCCAAGCATTTTTTGAGAGTCTTCGTGCCATACGTTCACAACCTTGATCCGATCGCGTTTTCCATCGGCCCGCTGGTGATCCGCTGGTACGGATTGATGTACCTCACCGGTTTTTTGCTTTTCCTTTTGCTCGGCAAGTGGCGCGCGCGTGAGTCGTGGCGTGGCATGAGTCCGCAGGATGTCGACGATCTTTTGTTCTACGGAATGATCGGCGTGATCGTCGGCGGCCGGCTTGGCCACGTTCTTTTCTACGGGCCCTTGTCGTACTACTTCGCGAATCCGCTCGAAATTTTTGCGGTGTGGAAGGGCGGCATGGCGTCGCACGGCGGAATTATCGGCGTCATCATTGCGATGGCGGTGTTTGCAAGGGTGCGCGGTAAATCGTTTTTACTCGTCGCCGATTTTCTCGTGCCGCTGGTTCCGCTCGGGCTCGCCGCTGGCCGCATCGGAAATTTCATCAACGGCGAGCTATGGGGCCGCGTGACCGATCCGTCGTTGCCGTGGGCGGTCGTATTTCCACAGGCGGGGGATGCACTGGCACGTCATCCGTCGCAGATCTATCAATTTTTTCTTGAAGGCATTTTGCTGTTCGCGATGCTATGGAGCTATTCGCGCAAGCCGCGCGCCCCCGGCACCGTGGCGAGTCTGTTCCTGATTTTTTACGGCGTCCTTCGCATCATGGGAGAAATTTTTCGTGAGCCAGAAGCGCTGTACGGCTACATGCCGCTTGGAATGTCGGCGGGCCAATGGCTGTCGGTGCCGATGATCGTGATCGGCGTCTTTTGCTTTGTAATCTTGCGGGGCAGGAAGCCCGATGCTTGACGCGCCGAAAAGTGCAGCCCGTCGGCTGCTGGTGGAGCGCGAGCTCGACGCGTTCTCCCAAACGTGCCAGCGTCTATTGTCGGCGCGCGGCGAAGCCAACAGCGCAGCGCATGCGGCGATTGCACTCAGGCAGTACGGCCAACTTTCAGAGCCGGCTCAACTCAGATTTTTCGAACATTTGGAGGAAGATTTCGGGCCGAACCCGAAGCACGTGCTCGCAGCCGCCCAGCATTACGCCGCCACGCCGACCGCGCAGGCGTTGATGCAGCTAACGTCAGCGGCTGAACCGCCGCGCCAGGAACTGTTACGAAGGTTGAATCGCGCGCCCGGGGGTACGGCGGTGATCGTTCAGATGCGAAGACAGCTGCTGCGCCTGCTCCCTGCCCACCCGCAACTCGCAGCCGTCGAGGCAGACTTTTTTCATTTGCTTTCGTCGTGGTTCAACCCTGGCTTTCTAGAGATGCAGCAGGTCGATTGGAACTCGGCAGCACAGTTGCTGGAAAAAATCATCCAACACGAAGCTGTGCACGCGATCGACGGTTGGGACGATTTGCGGCGACGCCTGCAACCCGATCGCCGCTGTTTCGCATTCTTTCATCCGCAGTTGCCCGGTGAACCTTTGATCTTTGTAGAAGTAGCGCTGGTGCCGACCATGCCGGATGCAATCGCGCCGCTGCTCGCGAAGACGACGCCACCTGCCGGTCCAAAGGCATACAAGGTGGCGACGTTTTACTCGATCAGCAACTGCCAGCCTGGGCTGCGCGGTGTTTCGCTCGGAAATTTTCTGATCAAGCGCGTGGCGGAGCGGCTGTGTCTGGAGTTTCCGTCGATCCGCACGTTTTGCACTCTTTCGCCGATGCCCGGGTTCGTTCGATGGTTAAACGAAGTGGACGTCTGCGCACCCGACCTCAAAGCGGTGCAAAAGAAGTTGCGGGCAGCGCGTGCGACGCTCGATCTTGATAGTGTGCGCACCAAACAGAGCGCGGCGTTTTGGAAGCCGGAAACGGCGTTGAGCGAGGAAAGCGCGGCGTGGCTCGCGCTGGCGTCGATTTACCTGCGCGTCGTGTCTTCGACTGCGGCGGGTGATGCGGTGGCGAAGTTTCACCTCGGAAATGGAGCGCGGCTACAACGCATTAACTGGGCTGCCGACCTCTCGCCCAATGGGGTGCGCCAGTCACGCGGAATGATGGTCAACTACCTGTACGATCTTTCCAAAGTTGAGGAATACCACGAGCGCTTTCTGGAAGGCCACGTTGTGCATGCGCAAGCGGTCGCGCGACTGGTTTAGGGCGTGTTTACACTAAGAACGTTAGATGCGTTGGGCCGCAATGCGGATGGATGCGCGAAGAGTGTCGCAGCAAATGGTGGTTCCATTTGCAAGACGCTCGCCAACGCAGACGCCGCATTTCGGCCCAACCCGAAGGGAAAGCCCGCTTGCGGCCGCATTGCGTCGTTGCCAATCGCTTGTTGGTATCAACCAACGGCGCTCGCGGCGCCTAGCACTGCATCCGCAAGCGGGTTTTCGCACTTACGTTCTTAGTGTAAATACACCCTCATTCCAATGTGACTTGCTCGGCCGGTGTGCGCGAAGATGCAGCCGTCAGGACATCCAAATGATCAAGGAGACAAAATGAGAGTTCTAATTGGCATTGCAGTGGCGTTGCTTGCTGCTGCGACTGCGCCGGTTCACGCGCAGTCGACCTGGCCTAACAAAACGATCACCCTTGTGGTGCCGTTCCCACCAGGTGGCGGCACCGATGCATTCGCGCGACCGCTGTCGGTCTATTTGACGAAGCAACTGGGACGGCAGGTAATCATCGACAACCGGGGCGGTGCCGGCGGCACCGTCGGGGCGTCGATTGCAGCCAAGGCGGCGCCTGATGGGTACACGTTTTTTATCGGCGCGGTTCACCATGCGATTGCACCGAGCTTTTATCCGAAGCTCGACTACAACATCGAAACAGATCTGGTGCCGCTGACGGTGATTGCCAATCCGCCGCAAGTGATCGTCGTCAATCCGACGCGCGTCAAGGCCGATAACTTCAAAGACTTCTTGGCGTTCGCGCGCGGCAATCCCGGCAAGCTCAACTACGCGTCGGCCGGCAGCGGCACGTCGCACCATCTGGCGGGTGAGCTATTCAAGCAGCAAAGCAATTCGTTCATCGTTCACATTCCGTACCGCGGCGCCGGTCCTGCGCTGAGCGACTTGATTTCCGGCAACGTCGACATGATGTTCGATGGCCTCGGCTCGTCGGCGCAGCACATTCGTTCGGGCCGCATCAAAGCGCTCGCCATCGCGTCGCCCAAGCGTTCACCTGCATTCCCGAACCTGCCGACCACGGCAGAAGTCGGCATGCCGGAGTACATCGTGTCTACGTGGTACGG
Organism: Burkholderiaceae bacterium; assembly: GCA_013695705.1. GTDB lineage: Bacteria > Pseudomonadota > Gammaproteobacteria > Burkholderiales > Burkholderiaceae_F > JACCZX01. The sequence continues at coordinate 3,580 of JACCZX010000445.1, forward strand.
CATCTGGGGAATCAAAGGCACGCCCAAAGACATTCTCGACCGCATGCACGCCGAAGTAGTGAAGGCGATTGCAACACCGGAGCTGCGCGAGATCTGGGCCAATCAGGGATCGGACAGCGCAACGATGTCGCCCGATCAATTTTCGCGGCTGATCGCGAGCGACATCAAACGCTGGGCGAAAGTTACGCAGACCTCGGGCGCCAAGCTGGATTGAGCGATGGCGGGACGCGTCGAGTTCGCTATTAACGGCAGTACTGGCACCGTCACGCTCGACTCGCCGGGCAAGCTCAACGCTGTCAGCGTCGCGATGTGGCAGGCGCTGGCGCGCGTATTCGACGAAATAGGTGACGCTGAGTTGCTCCGCGTGGTCGTGATCCGCGGCGCCGGTGGCAACTTTGCTGCCGGTGCCGATATCGAAGAGTTCGAGCAGGTGCGGCACGATCCCTCGAGCGGTCGCCGGTATCACCTAGAAACGATCGGCAACGCGCTGGCAGCGATCGATCGCTGCCCGGTTCCGATTATTGCGGCAATCGAAGGCGTGTGTGTCGGTGGCGGGCTCGAAGTCGCATCGCTGTGCGACATCCGTTTGGCGGCCGACAATGCGCGCTTCGGGGTTCCGATCGGGCGCCTGGGATTTCCACTGGCGTTGCCCGAACTGGTGCCTCTGCTGCGCCTCGTTGGACCGTCAGTCGCTGCGGAGTTACTGCTTGAAAGCCGGATCCTGAACGCCGATGAGGCGGCCGCACGCGGCGTTGTCACACGCGTGGTGCCGGCGGCAACGTTCGACACCGAGCTGCAACTCTGCATTGCGCACATCTCGGCCGGATCGCCGCTCGCGGCGCGCCAGAACAAGGCGAACGTGCGGCATTTTCAATCGCGTGGTCTTGATTACACGCAGCACGAGCTCGATGAAAGCTTCGCGTTTCTCGATTCGCACGATTATCACGAGGGCGTGCGCGCGTTTCTCGCCAAGCGCTTACCTAACTTCGTTGGCAAGTGAGCGGGTAGAGAGCGGCAGATGAACCGCCCACGTGGTAATCAGAATCTGTACGCGGAAGTCGAGCGACGGGTGCCGCCTGACCTTGATTCGGTCTGTATCGAGGCGCTCGATGGCTTGACTTACAGCTGGCGTGATCTTCATCTTGGCAGCGGCTGCATCGCCAACTGGCTGTTGTCGCTTCGATTGAAGCCAGGCGATCGGGTTGCGGCTCAAGTCGAGAAATCACCCGAGTGCCTGATGTTGTATCTGGCGACGCTGCGCGCCGGCCTCGCGTACGTGCCGCTTAATACCGCCTACCAACGCGGCGAGCTTGACTATTTCCTGCGCGACTGCGAGCCCGCCGTCGTGGTCTGCGCGCCGTCGCGCCTGGCCGAAATCGAACCGATTGCGCGCGCGGCTCGTTGTGCGCATGTGGTAACGCTGGGCGAGCAGCGCGACGGCACGCTATTGGAAGCCGCCGCGACAGAGGCTACCGCTTGCGAGGTGATCCACCGCGCGGCCGATGATCTGGCGGCGATCTTGTACACCTCGGGCACCACCGGGCGCAGCAAGGGCGCGATGCTTTCGCATCGCAATCTGACATCCAATGCGGTCACGCTCGACGAGTTTTGGGGCTTTAAGGCCGTCCGTGATTCGGGACAGCGAGACGTGTTGCTGCACGCATTGCCGTTATTTCATGTGCATGGTCTGTTCGTGGCGTCCAACGCGGCGTTGGTCGCCGGCGCCAGGATGCTGATGCTGCCGAAGTTCGATGTTGCAAAGGTCATCGAAGGGTTGCCGCGCTGCACGGTGATGATGGGTGTGCCGACTTTCTATACGCGGCTGCTGGCACAACCCGAATCGCGGTTCGGCCGCACGCAGTGCCGCTCGATGCGGCTCTTCATCGCCGGCTCGGCGCCACTGCTCGCGGAAACGCATCAACAGTTCGAGCAGCGCACAGGGCATCGAATACTTGAACGCTACGGCATGTCCGAGACCTTGATGCTGGTATCCAATCCCTATTTCGAGGCCAACGGTGGGCGCATCGCCGGCACTGTCGGCGTCGCGCTGCCGGAGGTTGGCGTGCGAATTGCGGGCGACGACGGCGTGGCGTGCCCTGCAGGCGCCATCGGCGCAGTGCAGGTTAGCGGCCCCAACGTGTTTTCGGGTTACTGGCGCATGCCGGATAAAACAAAAGAGGAGTTCACCGACGACGGCTGGTTCAAGACGGGTGACGTCGGGCATTTCGGCGGCGCCGCACCCGATTCGTACCTGACACTTGTCGGTCGCTCCAAGGATCTGATCATTTCGGGTGGCTACAACGTCTATCCGAAGGAGATCGAGGGCTATATCGACGCCATCGCAGGTGTTGTCGAATCAGCTGTCATCGGCGTCCCGCATACCGATTTTGGTGAGGCGGTACTCGCGGTCATCGTCTGCAAAGGCGGTGAAACTCTTGAACCTGCAAACGTGGTTGAAGCGTTAAAGGGCCAGATTGCCAACTACAAGATTCCGAAGCGTGCATTCATCATCGATGATCTGCCGCGCAACACGATGGGCAAAGTGCAGAAGAATGTATTGCGCGACCGCTACAAAGGCACCTTTGCCTAGGTCCAAGCTGGCTGCCGCATCGCAGTGAGTGCCGATGATGGACGCGTCAAATTCGCCTTTGCATCGCGAGCCGGCATCGCAAGCACCGCTTCGATGAAACCGGTCTTGCCATTGGTGTAGGCATCACGGTCCAAGTGGTGCCGTGCGGCCAACCGGCGTTTCAGTTCCGCATAGCGCGACGCCAACCACGCGTCGTCGCGCAAGCTGTTGCGAAACTTGATATAGCGCTTCCAGTACAAGCCGTTTTTTTCGACCACATGCACGTGATGCGTGCGCACGCCTTTGACAACGCGTTTGAAAAACCGGCGGTCCGGTAGTGCGCGTTCGTATTCAGGAAGGTATTGGTAGCCGAACAGGGCGAGCCGCTTGGCTTGCAGCTCGAATGCTGCGAGTGATTCCACCCCGATCAGCAGGTCGATGATCGGCTTGGCAGCCAGGCCGTGCACCGCCGTGCTGCCGATGTGCTCGATCGACGGTTTGAGCTCACTCAGCGCGACCCGCAGTAGTTGCGATTCGATGTGGAATCGGGTCGGCCACGCGACGTCGTGCGGAACGACGACGATTTCATCGGTGTTGCGCATCAGTTCAGCCGGGATCATCACGAAAGTCCCGCTGCAAGACGAAGATTCACGTTGCTCATGTCACTCTCCTGGTTGCCCCCGCACTGCAGGAATGAGCGAACGTTAAAGACAGGCTGGAGGCCGCGCAGCCGAGACTTACGTCTCGGCGCTGCTGAATATTCACCAACAGTATTACCAACGCGCTATTACCAGCGCGGCGGCGGTTTGCGATTGATCGTGATTTGCCGGTTTTCAATCGTCACGTAGCCACCGATCGTCAGATCCTTGAAGATGCGGCTGATCATGTCGCGCGAGGCGCCGACGCGGTCGGCGATATCCTGCTGCGTCATTTTCTCGGGCACCACCAACTTTCCGTTTTCTTCCTTGGCAAGTGAGAGAAGCAACCGCGCCACGCGCCCGTAAACGTCCATTAACGCCAGGTTTTTTACGTTGTCGGTGGCAATGCGTGCGCGATCGATCAGCGTGCTGATCAAGGACATCGCCACGTCCGGGTTCTGTGCAATTGCCGCTCGCAACTCATCGCGCGTGACCACCGAGCACGTGGTTGGCTCGAGTGTCATCACCGACGCCGAGCGCGGTCGCCCGTCGAGCGACATTTCGCCAAGGTAATCACCGGCGCTCGAGGTATCAAGAATCATTTCGCGGCCGTCGTCGTCCGACACGTACACCTTGACCTTGCCCGCCAGGATGACGAACAGCGAGTCGCCGCGATCGCCTTCGTTGATGATTACCGCGTTCTTTGGAAACGCCCGGGTCTGCCCACGCGTGGCCAGCTCGCGCACCATCGGGTCGCCGATCGCGGCAATCAACTGTTCGGTAGTCATCGCTGTCCTTGTCGATTTTGTTTTCGCATTTGTGGTGACGATTATCCGGCAGTCGCGCTAAGCCGCTTTGACTCGGCGCGCCAGTTCGAAGTGCGAGCAAGCTCCCGATCAGCGTCCGATCCATCACTTAAGAAAACGTGTCGTGATGTAGCGCCACTCACGCGCGGCGACAGGTGTGATCGACAACCGGTTGCCGCGCTTCAAAATGATCATGTCGGCCAGTGCTGCTTTTTCGCGCAGCTCGGCGAGCGGCACGAGGCGAGTTTTCTTTAGCGCCTTGATGTCAACCAGCGTCCAGCGCGGCGCATCCGGCTTCGCGGCTGCGTCGTAGTACTTGCTCTTGCGATCGAACTGTGTCGGGTCGGCATACGCCGCACTAGCAACTTCGGCAAACCCCGCAATGCCTGGCTCTTCACAGCTCGAGTGATAGAAAAAAACCCGTCGCCGATTTGCATCCGGTCGCGCATGAAGTTGCGCGCCTGGTAATTGCGCACACCGGTCCACGGCACGGTGGACTTCGGCGCTGCGAGCGCGGCGTCGATCGAGCAATCTTCGGGTTCGGATTTCATCAGCCAGAAGTTCATCGCGCTCATTGCTGATTAATCGCTCCGAACTCTGCGAATGATGTCGCTGCCGGCCGCCATCGGATTCGCGCGGATCTTCCTTTCCTCTTGAGCGATCAACGTATATGGCCCATCGAGGGCATTTTGTGTGACTGCGATCGTGACAGCCTAGCCGCCGGTTGGTCTATCCGCGTGGTCCACCTGATCGGCCGATAGCGTCGAGCGGTGCGCGTGCAAGGAGCTCAACACAAGATCCGACAAACCCTCGCCGCCGTGCTGGTCCAGATACCTCAGCAGCTCGCGACGCATGCGCGGATCCCAGAACTTGCGCAGGTGCGTGGCCATCCCTTGCAACGCTTCCTCGCGGTCGGGCATGCTCTGGAAGAATTCGCCAATGCGATTGGCCATATGCACCAGCGTTTTCGGGTCCACGGGTGCCACTCAGTCGGTTGATAGCGGCGCAACTGGAGTGAGGCCGAACCGCTCGGGCGCCGTATAAGCAACAAAGTCACCGTGTCGTGCAAAACCTGCCAGCGCCATTCCTGCGCCATCAGCGATGCGGACCGCGAGCGCCGTCGGCGCAGACACCGCAACCAACATCGAGGCGCCGATCATCGCGGTCTTCTGCACCATCTCGAAACTCGCGCGGCTGGTGACGCAGACGAAGCCCTGGCTCGCATCGACTCGCGTACGTGACATCGCACCCGCCAACTTGTCGAGCGCGTTGTGGCGGCCAATGTCCTCGCGTACCAGCAACGCTTCGCCGTCGGGGCTGCACCATGCTGCAGCGTGGGCCGCGCCAGTGGACTGCTGCAGTGCCTGCGCTGCGCGCAAGCTGCGTAGCGCGCGGCCTACCGCGGCGGGGGCTATGCGGATGCGCCGCGAGCTCAGCTGAAATTCCGGCAAAGCGCGATGAACATGCTCGAGGCTCTCGGTTCCGCACAGACCGCAGCCAGTACGACCGGTGAGATTGCGGCGGCGTTCCTTCAGTCGGAACTCGCACGCACCGGCCACTTCCATCCGGACTTCGATGCCGAGCGAAGTCTCGTGAACCTCGACGTCCTGCAGCTCCGATGCGTGCGCGAGCAATCCCTCGGTGAGGCCGAATCCAAGCGCGAAATCGTCCAGGTCCGCGGGGGTAGCCAGCATTACCGCATGCGAGATGCCGTTGAACACGAGTGCCACCGGCACTTCATCGGCCAGCCAGTCAGTCGAGCGCTCGGTGCCACCAGCGCGATGCGGCGTGACCGTTGCCTGGCTGGCGCCGGCCGGACGCAACGCGGCGCCGTCGGACTTCAATTGCTCGCCACCCCAACGGGTTTGCTCCTAGCCCGCGCCAGCAGATCCAGCTGATTGCTGCTGAACTCTGAATACTTGCGCTGCCAGCTCGAAGGCTG
>JACCZX010000432.1 GCA_013695705.1 Burkholderiaceae bacterium
GTGAACGATTGAATCGAAGCGCTTGCTGAGGATTAACTGTTCGAGCGCTGGCGCATTAGTGATATCGATTTTGTGAAATTTGAATGCCTGGTGCGTCTGCAGCTGCGCCAGGCGCGCCTTCTTGAGATTGACGTCGTAATAGTCATTCAGGTTATCAAGGCCGACGACACTGTCACCGCGAGCGAGCAGGCGCTGCGCGACATGCATCCCGATAAAGCCCGCCGCGCCGGTGACCAGAACTTTCATGTGCGGCCAACTCCGACGTATGTCCATCCCGCGGCGCGCAACCGGTTGGGATCGAACTGGTTTCTGCCGTCGAAGACGCAAGGCTGTTTCATCAGCGTTCGCATCCGCTCGAAATCAGGGTTTCGAAACTCTTTCCATTCTGTGAGAAGCAACATGGCACTCGCGCCCTGCAAAGCTTCGTACTTGTCCTGAACGATCGTGAATCTGTTCGATGTGCTGTTCGCTGGGGTGAGCGCCGCCTCGAATTGCGCCGACGCGACCGGATCGAACGCGCGCACGTTTGCTCCTGCTTCGAGCAGACCCCGCACGGTTGACAGTGCTGGAGCTTCCCGCACGTCGTCGGTCCCGGGCTTGAATGAGAGCCCCCACACCGCGATCGTATGCGCGGATAAATCGTTGCCGAAGTGGGCTAACACCTTGTCCAGCAGAAAATGTTTCTGTTGCTCATTGCGCTGGTGAATGGCCGTGAGAACGTAAGGGTCGATCCCGACTCCTTGGGCGGCGTGAATCAACGCGCGCACGTCCTTCGGAAAACACGATCCTCCGTAGCCCGCGCCGGGATAGATGAACGAGTGGCCGATGCGCGGATCTGATCCGATGCCGCGGCGGACGGAGTCGACATCCACTCCCAGCTTGTCGCACAGATTTGCGATTTCATTGATGAAGCTGATCTTGGTTGCGAGTAAAGCGTTGGCTGCGTACTTGGTGAGCTCTGCCTCGCGCGTTCCCATCGTCATCACGCGCTCGTGGCTCATGTTGAATGGGCGATACAGCTCGAGCATCAGCTCAGTTGCGGCCGCAGCGTTCGACCCCAATACGATTCGGCTTGGCCGCATGAAGTCATCGACGGCGGCGCCTTCTTTCAGGAATTCGGGATTGCTGACGACGTCGAACTTGGATCGATCAGCCCCCCCGCTTTCTACGGCATGTGCGATCTTTTCGCTGGTACCGACCGGCACCGTCGACTTTGATGCGACGACCGTGTATTCGTCTATCACGCTGCCGATTTCGCGTGCGACCTGCAGCACGCCGGAAACATCGGCTGAACCGTCTTCGCTCGACGGTGTTCCGACCGCAATCATCACTACCGGTGCGCTTAGCGTGCGATTGGCCTTCGCGGCTCGATACGCGTCCGGCAACGAGGTTGAAAACGAAAGACGTTTCGAGTCGATGCCATTGCGCACCAGATCTTCCAGGCCGGGCTCGTAAAACGGAACTTCACCGTTAGCCAGGCGCTTCATGCGCTTCGCGTCCACGTCGACGCAAGCGACCGAGTGCCCAACCTCGCTCAGGCAAGCGCCGGTGACTAAACCGACATAGCCGGTTCCAACAATTACGATTGACAAAGAGTGACTCCCGACAAAGCCGGTAAGGCTACATCAGGAGGCAAGCTTGCCTATGGCGTTACGTTTCAACTTGGAACGACCCGCCAGATTTCATCGCCACCGCTTCTGCCGTCGGTCGACAGATACAAACTGCCGTCCGGAGCGAGGACCGCGGCACGAATGCGAATACCAAGTGTATTGAGCACCGGCGTGGCACCTACCAACGCGCCGGCTTCATCAAGCCGCAGAATCTCGACGCGGGTTCCCCCCATGAACGCGACTGCAATCGCGCCGTCGTACGCTTTCCACTGCGTGCCACGCAGAAATTCGCTGGCGGCGATCCCTTGCGAACGGCCGTTGTTATTCCACACCGGCTGACGCGCGCCTGAGAACTTCGCGGTGTCGGTCATCGGCGTCGGCGCGCCGCTGGCTTGATTCGACGTATAGCCGCAGTAGTTGGTGCCGTTCAGGCACAGCGGATCCCATCCGCCATTGATCCCTGGCGAGAGCGCAGTCACTTCGTCGCTGTGCCCGGGGCCGTGTTCCGATATGTACGGCTGCCCGTTGGTGGGCCTGAAGGTAATGCCCTGCGGGTTACGAAAGCCCCATGCGTAGATGCGCGCGTCGCCGCCGGCGGGCGTGTTGTTGCCTGCTGCTGCGCTGCCGTCGCGATCAACTCGCACTACTTTGGCGCCGAGTGCTCGCAGATTCTGCGGCAGCGGCCCGCTGTGATTGTCGCCGGTAGTGATGTAAAGAAATCCATCCGGGCCAAAGCGAATGCGTCCGCCGTTGTGCGCACCGCGGCCGCCCGGATCGCCGCTCAACCATGTGTTCTTGTAGTTGATACCGGTAACGATATCGGTGCGATCGGCGACTGCCGTGTAGCCCGCGTTGACTGTCAGGCGGATCACGCGATTGTCGCCGGCGCCGCTCAAGTTGGAAGACATGTAAACGTAGATCGTGCGATTCGTTGCAAACGCAGGATCGATAGCGACGCCCTGGATGCCGCTCTGACCCTCTGCCAGCAAATCTGCTGGCCGAAATATCTGCGCTGTTGTGCCGTCCGCGCGCCGCACTGACAAGCCGCGCGCGCGCTCGGTGTAGAGCATGGCCCCGTCCGGTGTGAAGGCAAGATCCCAGGGATTTTGCAAGCCGCTCATCACGACCGAGCGGGTCAGCGTCGGTACTTCGGTTGAAGGTGGCGGCGGCGCTGGCGATGGCGCGGGTGGCGGCGGTGGCGCAGCGGCCGGCGGCGGAGCCGGCGTGCCAACCGCAGTTGGAGCAGCTGCGGATGACCCGCCACCACCACACCCAATCAGGGCGCTCGATGCAGCCCACGACAGCGTAAAAAAAATTGCAGTGCGCTTCATGATCAACTCACTTTTGATGTTCGTCCAAGTGCAGCGGTTCGATCGCAACGGTGTCCCGATCGAGTCTAGTTATCGCTGCGGTTTCGATCACTCCGCCACCCAGACTAACTTCGCCTTGGTACAGAACGGCCGACTGACCCGGCGTAACGGCCCATTGCGCCTCGATAAATGCGAGTTCGAAGCGATCGCCATGCACCGCGATGACCTCGCAT
>JACCZX010000459.1 GCA_013695705.1 Burkholderiaceae bacterium
GGACGTTGCAGACATGTAGAGGTGGCGCTCGGATTTAAGTCGCTTCGGTCGATGAGCCGGGCGCGAGAGTCTACCGGCAGTACCATCGATCGATGACCAGCACGCGTTCTTCGATGCCTGCTCCGGATGCTGCAGCGGTTGCACAGAGCGGACAGTTGGCTGCGCTGATTGCGAGCGAAATCGAACATCAAGGCGGTTGGCTGCCATTTGATCGCTACATGCACCTCGTGCTGAACGCGCCCGGGCTTGGCTATTACGCCGCCGGCGCGCGCAAGTTTGGAGACGCGGCCGTTGGCGGCGACTTCGTCACTGCACCCGAAATATCGTCGCTGTTCGCGCAGGCATTGGCAGCTCAGCTGGCGCAATTGTTTGCGCAAGTACCGCCGCGCATCGTCGAGTTCGGCGCGGGCTCCGGCGCGCTTGCATGCGACCTCATCCAGGCGCTCGCCGGTCGCGGCGTAACGCTGCAAAGCTACTCTATCGTCGAGGTGTCGTCCGATCTGATCGAGCGGCAGCGACGACGATTGCGCGATGCGCCGATCGAGTGGCTGGCGGCGCCGCCGCCGGAGTTCCAGGGCGTGATGCTGGCGAACGAAGTGCTCGACGTGATGCCGGTCAAGATCTTCGTCAAGCGCGGAGCCAGCGCGTTCGAGCGCGGCGTGACAGTCCAAGGCAATGGCTTCGCGTTTGCGGAACGTGCGGCGGCCGATGATCTCGCCGCGGCGATAGCGGCGATCGAGGCCGAACACGGGGCGTTGCCCGACGGCTATTCCTCCGAAGTCAATTTGATTTCCGAAGGCTGGATACGATCAAGTGCGCAGTGGCTGGCGCGCGGAGCAGTGTTGATCATCGACTACGGATTTCCGCGGCGCGAGTACTACCATCCGCAACGCTTGATGGGAACGCTGATGTGTCATTTTCGGCATCACGCACACGCCGAACCGCTGTGGATGCCCGGATTAAATGATGTCACTGCGCATGTCGATTTTTCTGCGATGGCGGCCGCCGCGCACGGCGCCGGCCTCGATGTGCTCGGCTATACCTCGCAATCACATTTTCTGCTCAACTGTGGCGTGCTTGATCAACTGCAAGCGCAGCGAACGCCAACCAAGGCAGGAGCGCTGCACCGGCTGATCTCCGAGGCAGAAATGGGAGAGCTTTTCAAGGTGCTAATGGTCGGGCGCGATGTTCGGGGTCCGTGGGTAGGCTTCGAACACGGCGATCGGCTGCACACGCTGTAACGCTGCTGCGCTCCCTGGATCTGCTGCGTAAACTGCGGCGCAATGAAGTGGCTTTTAACAACGTTCATTGCATTGCTGGTTCTGACTGCGCTGCAACCGTGGCTCAGCAAATTCGGTATCGGACGGCTGCCCGGCGACCTCCGCTTCACGCGCAATGGCCGTCACTACGTTTTCCCCTTTACCAGCACGATTATTCTGTCACTTCTGTTGATGCTGATCGTTCGCCTGATCTAGTGCCGGCGGACCGAGCAGTTCGCGGCCGACTGCGACGACGCGTGCCTGTCTGACAGCACGCTGAATCTGCGCGGGGTCGTTGCGATGCAGACTCGCCAGCGCACCGGCGTCGACCTCGCCCGCCACCCGCAACGCACGCCTGAAGCGCTCGGCCGATGCGTCCACTGCTGATTCGAAGGCGAGCAGCAGCCACTCGAATCGCTCAGGACGGCGAAACGCATCACTGCGCTCGAGCACATCGACAATCGCCGCGGAACTTTCCGCATTCTTGATGGGCTCGCGCAATTCCACCAGCAGGCGCGCCAGTTGGGCCGCCTCGTGCTGCACTCGCAGCTTGCCAAGGAAGTCCGATACTGCGCGCGAAGACCTGCAAGCTCCTGCCAGGATCGCGAAGCGCGATGGCAATATCAGCGCTCGCTGCGCAGCGCGATCGAGCGCCGCACTGGTGGTGCCGAGGTCCTCGAGTTCGGCGAACAAGCGGTCGATCAGGCCGCACGAAACCAGCACGTTCAACATTTGCGACGGCCTGCTTTCCATCAGGCCGCGTGAAATTTCCTGCATCACTCGCTCCGGAACGAGCGCGTCAGCTTCGCCATTGCGCACCATTTCGCGCATCAGTTCCGCGGTTTCGGGCGCGACCTTGAAGTTTGGAAAGCGCGCTGCGAATCGTGCCACGCGCAGGATTCGCACCGGATCTTCGATGAACGCAGGGCTCACATGCCGCAGGATGCCGGCGTCGAGGTCGCGCTTGCCGTCATACGGGTCAATCAACACGCCCTCATCGTCGAGCGCCATGGCGTTGATCGTCAAGTCGCGCCGCGCCAGATCCTGTTCAAGCGTTACATCCGGCGCCGCATGTGCAACGAACCCTTTGTAGCCGGGCGCGGTCTTGCGCTCGGTACGCGCGAGCGCATATTCCTCGTGCGTTTCAGGGTGCAGAAACACCGGGAAATCCTTGCCGACCGGCTGATAGCCGAGCGTCGCCATCTGTTCGGGCGATGAACCGACCACTACCCAGTCGCGATCGGTTTCGAGCGCAGCGTCAAGGTCGCCGAGATTGCGTCGTGTGTTGCCGAGCAGGTGATCGCGTACGAAACCGCCGACCCGATACGATTTCACGTTCCGATCGTTTCCGTTTCCGCCTTCGCCGCCGTAATCCACTGTTGCATTGCCGGCAGCGACATCACGTTTTCCGAGTAGGCCGTCAACAGTGGAGACAGTTTGACGCCGTATGTTGCAAAGCGCGTCACCACCGGCGCGTAGAAAGCATCGGCGATCGAAAAATTTCCGAACAGCATCGGTCCACCTTGCGCCAGGCAATCGTTCCAGACCGCTTGAATTCGCGCGACCTCGGCGACGACATCTTCCCGGCGCAGCGCGGCGGCGCCTTTGTCGGCCTCGCGCGAGCGGATGTTCATCGGCATGTGAGTGCGCAACGCGGCAAAACCGGAGTGCATTTCGGCGACTACCGAGCGAGCGCGCGCGCGTTCTGCAACGTCGTGTGGCCAAAGGCTGCCGCCGACTTGCCGATCGCTCGTTTTTTCATTGACGTATTCGCAGATCGCGAGCGAATCGAATACCGTCAGTTCCCCATCGATCAGGCACGGCACGCGGCCGCTCGGTGAATAGCGCAGTATTTTTTCCCTAGTATCGGCTCGTTGCAACAGCAAATTGACTTCGCTGAACTGAATGCCGGCGTGCTTCATCGCGAGCCACGGGCGCAGCGACCACGACGAATAATTCTTGTTGCCGATGACCAGCGTCAGACTCATTGCGGCTTTCGGGTCGTGCCGCCGCGATAAACCGGTTCGATCTCTTTCATGTTTTCGCGGAACATCTTTTCGTACTCGCCTCGAAAATAAGCGGCGGCAGCATCGAGCGACTGCTCGCGCTGCTCGTCGCTGGTGAGCCAGTTGAAGGCGTTGTAACGCGCCGCCGCGTACATCAACACCGCGCGCACCCAGTCGGGCGAATGTTGTTCGCTCATTTCGTTCGCCAGCGTTACGAAGCGATCTGCCGCTTCAAGAAATTCATCGGGGAGCTCGTAGTTGGCGCCGGCCATTTTGTTTTTTAACGTCCTGCGCGAGCTCGATAGAGGCCGAACCTGCTACGAGCGTGCGAGCGTGAAAGATACGCCGGCGCTTCGGCTTCCATCGGCGTCATCCCGATGCCGAGCTCGCGCGCCGGCACGAACGGTTGTTGCGCGGTGACGTTGTCGGCTTTCATCGAATCAAGATTGTCGCGCGACATCAGCGGCACACCCGGCGCCAGTTCCATCAACGCCGCCTGCACACGAGCTAGTGAGTCGGGCAGCGCGATCACGCGGCGCGGATGGCCGCTCGCGGCGGCGGCAAACTCGACCAGATCGCGCAGCCGGTAGATGCGTGGGCCCGCGAGCTCGTAGGTTTTACTAAACGTGGCGCGCTCGTCGAGGGCATTGACGAAAGCATCGGCGACGTCGCCCACCCAGACCGGCTGAAAGCGCGCGCTAGCGCTACCGATGGGCAACACAGGAAAGAATTTCGCGAGCGTGGCAAAAAGATTCAGGAAATTGTCTTCCGGCCCGAACACGACCGAAGGTCGGAAGATTGTCCAGTTGAGTTGCGACGACTGCACGATGGCATCGCCATCGCCTTTGCTGCGCTGGTACATCGAGGGGCCGTTCGAATCAGCGCCGAGCGCGCTCATGTGCAGCAGCCGGCCGACACGCCGGGCGCAGCACGCAGCAACGATACGGCGCGGCAGCTCGACATGCGAC
>JACCZX010000481.1 GCA_013695705.1 Burkholderiaceae bacterium
CGCCACGGCGGTCAAGCTAGCGATCGCATTTACGATGGTCGGCGTGTTCGTTGCCGCGCTGGTGTTCTGAACGTCGCGCGTCACAATGCTTCGCGGCATGGAGGAAGAATGCGGCTTAACCGTTTAGTGGTCCTGCAGACATTTGTGCTTGTAGTGTTTCCGCTGGCCGCGCTAGGCTGCGCCTCCGCACCAAAAGAACAACTTGCCACGTCCGGCGACGTGCTGGCGTGAGATCCCTACCGGGTCGAATTTACCCGTCACGCGCTGCCTGTCGGATGAGGAACGCAAGAGGCAGAAGGCAGTGGTCGACGAGGCATCGGATGCCATCCACAGATCGCCATCGGCCAAGGGCCGGAGCGCGGGAACCTAGGGGGCGGAAACGTGAATCCCGCGGTGGCCTACGTCAAAATCGTAATTGAGGCGGTGCCGCTGGTCATCGGCTTTGTTCTAGATCGATCACGAGTATCCAACAGCGCCCGCGAGAAGATTTAAAGCCATGACCACCCAAATTTTCGTCAATCTACCGGTGAAAGATCCGGACCAATCGGTCAAATTCTTCACGCAGTTCGGGTACAAGTTCAATCCGCAATTTACCGACGACAAAGCAACCTGCATGATCGTCGCTGACAACATCTTCGTCATGTTGCTGGTTGAAGATTTCTTCAAGACATTTACCAACAAGCCGTTGTCCGATGCCACCAAGAGCACCGAAGGGCTGGTGTGCGTGTCGCAAGATCGATGCGCTGGTGGCGAAGGCGATAGCCGCCGGCGGTACAGCGCCAATGAAGCCGCAGGACCATGGCTTCATGTACCAACACGGCCATGAGGATCTCGATGGGCACATGTGGGAATTGATCTACATGGATCGAACGCATCCCACCCCAATCGACCGGGCCAGCCACGGGAGTTAAGTTGAAGCCGGCGTCGCGCGCGTCTAAAAGTGAGGAACGCGAAATGCTCTTGATTTCCGGGCGCGAGGTTTCGATATCGAATCCGCGCAAGGTGCTCTTTCCGCAGGCCGGTCATACCAAGCTCGATCTGGTTCGGTACTACCTCGCCGTGGCCGACGGTGCGCTGCGCGGTGCCGGCGGCCGTCCGAATGTGCTGGTGCGTTATCCGAACGGCACCGCTGGCGATTTCTTTTTTCAGAAGCGTGCGCCGGAGTCGCGGCCCGAATGGATTGAAGTCGTGTCGCTCAGTTTTCCTTCGGGCAACACGGCCGATGAAGTAGTGCCGCGCGACGCCGCCGCACTGGCGTGGATGGCAAATCTCGCATGCATCGAGCTGCATCCGCATCCAGTGCGCGCTGACAATCTCGATCACCCCGATGAGCTGCGAGTCGATCTCGATCCGGTGCCTGGTGTCGCGTGGCCGCAGATTTGCGAGGTTGCGCGCGTGGTGCACGCGACCCTGATCGATTTCGGTTTGGTCGGGTGGCCGAAAACGTCGGGCTCGCGCGGAATCCACGTTTATGTTCGGATCGCGCAACGGTGGACGTTCGATGAAGTTCGTCGTGCGGCGCTCGCGCTGGCGCGCGAGGTCGAGCGCCGCGCGCCCGGGATCGCGACCAGCAAGTGGTGGAAAGAAGAGCGCCACGGTGTTTTCATTGATTACAACCAGAACGCAAAAGACCGCACGGTGGCCGCGGCGTATTCGGTGCGTCCGACTGCTGAGGCGCGCGTATCGGCACCGCTGACGTGGGACGAAGTCGATACGTGTGACCCAGGCGATTTCACGCTCGCTACGATGCCGGCGCGCTTTGCTCGTCTCGGCGATCTGCATCAGCAGATTGATGATGAGCCCGGATCACTCGAAAAACTGCTCGAATTATCGGCGCGGCATGAGCGCGAAGGCGAGGGCGACGCGCCGTGGCCGCCGCAATACAAAAAGCAACCGGGCGAGCCGTTGCGCGTGCAGCCGTCGCGCCGCGCCAGCAAGCACCCGCTGATCGAGATCGGCCGCGCGCAGCGAAAAGACGATGCGCTGGCGGGTCTCGAACGGTGGAAGGCGCGACATGCCGACGTTGCCGCGCTGCTTGCACCTGCTGACGTACTGGTCGACGCGATGCGTGGCCGCTCGTCGACGTGGACACGCATCAGAATCAATCTGCAGAATGTGCCGGAGAACCTCAGGCCGCAGCAGGAAGTGCTTGATCCTGGCGATGCACCGGATCAAGCGCCTGTCGGCGCTAGTGACGCGCAGCCTCGAAAACCTTCTCGAGCTCGTAAGGCGTCGTGACCTCGAGCTGGTCGTAACGACAATCGCGCGGCGGCTTGTCGGGTCGCCAGCGGAGAAAGATCGCGGCGTGGCGGAAACGATCACCCTGCAAATGATCGTATTTCACTTCGCACACGCGCTCGATGCGCAGTGGCTCCCATGACAAATCTTTTCCCGCGCTCCAGCGGCTTTGCGCGCCGGGCATCCGATTCGCTGCGTCGTCGCTGGCGCTCGCCCAGTCGCGCCACGGATGATCGTGAAGCGCGTTCGCGCGCAGCGGCGCAAGCTCGATAGCAAGCTGCTTGCGAACCGCCATCGTGAACGCGGAGGTTACGCCAACGTGTTGCAACACGTCGTGACCGTTGTACAGCCCGAGCAGCAACGAGCCGACGACGTCGTTTCCGCTCTTGTGCCAGCGAAAGCCAGCAACGACGCATTCTGCTGTTCGGGCGTGTTTCACCTTGATCAGAACGCGCTTGCCCGGCTCGTACGAAAGCCCCACGGGCTTGGCAATCACGCCGTCCAGGCCTGCGCCCTCGAAATGCTTCAGCCATTGCACCGCGACGGCGCGCTCGAGGGTCATCGGTGTCAGATAAACCGGCGGCGCGATGTTCGTGAAACACCTTTCCAGCTGCGCCCGGCGTTCATTCTGCGGTTGCGACATGATGCGGAGACCGTCGAGTGCGAGGGCGTCAAACGCAACGAACGACGACGGAGTTTCTTTCGCCAGCTTGGCTACGCGCGACGCTGCAGGATGCAGCCGCATTTGCAGCGCGTCGAAGTCGAGTCCACGCGGTGTAGCAATGACGATCTCGCCGTCAATTACGCAGCCGGCCGGAAGTTTTGCGAGCAACGTGTCATGCAGCTCGGGAAAATAACGATCGAGCGGACGCGAGTCGCGGCTTTGGATGTACACGTCGGAGTCGCTGCGAAAAACGATTGCGCGAAATCCGTCCCACTTAGGCTCGAAAAGAAACTCCGGGCCTTCGGGCAACTGCTCGGCCGACTTGGAAAGCATTGGCTCAATCGGCGGCTCGATAGCGAACACTGCAAACCAGTCGTGAGGTGCAGCGTGTGCTAAAGGATCTCGGTCGCGTAGTCGGCCAGCCTGGACCGCTCTCCGCGCTGCAGCGTCACGTGCCCGGAATGCTGCCAGCCCTTGAAGCGATCGACCACATAGGTCAAGCCCGACGAACCCTCGGTCAAGTAAGGCGTGTCGATCTGCGCAATATTGCCGAGGCAGATGACCTTGGTGCCTGGACCGGCACGCGTGATCAGCGTCTTCATCTGCCTGGGCGTCAGGTTCTGAGCTTCGTCGATGATCAGGAACTTGCTGATGAACGTTCTGCCGCGCATGAAATTTAGCGACTTGATGCGAATACGCGTGCGGATCAAATCGTTGGTCGCCGCGCGTCCCCATTCACCAGCGTTCTCGTCGGTCTTATTTAAGACTTCGAGATTGTCTTCGAGCGCTCCCATCCACGGCGCCATTTTTTCTTCTTCGGTACCCGGAAGAAAACCGATGTCGTCGCCCACCGGCACCGTTGCGCGCGTGACGATGATCTCGGAGAAGCGCTTGGTTTCGAGCGTCTGCGACAAACCGGCAGCGAGTGTCAGCAAGGTCTTGCCGGTGCCTGCCTGTCCGATCAGCGTGACGAAGTCGCAGTCGGGGTCCATCAACAAATTTAACGCAAAGCTTTGCTCGCGGTTGCGCGCCGTCACACCCCACACCGCGTTCTTCGCGTGCGTGTAGTCACGTAACACGCGCAGCACCGCTGATTTGCCCCGAATCTCGCGCACCTGCGCGTAAAAATTCGTGCCGTTTTCCTGATAGACGAACTGATTTACCAGCAGGCCCGACACGATCGGGCCATTGATACGGTAATAAGTGAAGCCGCCGTGCTGCCACGACTCCATGCCCTTGCCGTTTTTGTCCCAGAAGCTCGCCGGTAATTGCTGCACGCCGGAATAAAGCAGATCGGTATCTTCGAGAACCTTGTCGTTGGTGTAATCCTCGGCGGGCAGTCCCAGCACACGCGCCTTGACGCGCATGTTGATGTCTTTGGATACCAGCACTACATCGCGTGTCGCGTGCAGATCTTTTAAGGCGCGCACCACCCCGAGTATCTGGTTGTCTGCCTTGCCGGCGGGCAAACTGTCCGGCAGCGCGCCCACCAGCGCCTGCGTCTGAAAAATCAAACGGCCCGCGGCATCCTTGTTGCCCAGCGCCGCCAGCGGAATTCCTTCTTCGATCGGCGTCTTGCTCGATGCCACCAGCGAGTCGAGCGTGCGCGACACCTGGCGTGCACTGCGCGCGACTTCCGACATGCCCTTTTTTTGCGAGTCGAGCTCCTCCAGCGTCATCATCGGCAGGAACACGTCGTGTTCCTGGAAACGAAACAAGCTGGTTGGGTCATGCAGCAAAACGTTGGTGTCGAGCACGAACAGCCGCGGCTCGCCGATAACGCGCGCCTTCTTGCCCGGACTCCTGCCCGCCTGCGGTTTGGATTCGACCACCGCGAGCCGCGTAGAGGGAGGCGGACGAGTTGGCTGCGGCGACGGTGCGCCCGGCGCACGCAAAATCGGAAGCGGCGTGTGTTGCACCCGCTCGATCGGCGCGAGCTCGGTCGGTATCGAGGTCAACAGGGTGGCAGGCTTGGTCGGTGCTTTAGGCAGAGGCATCAGCTGTCAACTGGAAAGAAAATTTAAACCACAGCGCATCATGCGAGCGTCTGCGCGTAGGCCAGAACCTGATCGACATGGTTCGGCACCTTGACGCCGCGCCACTCTTTGCGCAGCGCTCCCGCGCTGTCGATCACGAAGGTTGTGCGCTCGACGCCGCGCACCTGCCTGCCGTACATGGTCTTGGTTTTCATTACGCCAAAAAGCTCGCATAACTTTTCGTCCGGGTCGGAAATGAGCTCGAAGGGAAATTGCATCTTCGCCTTGAATTTCTCGTGCGATTGCAATGTGTCGCGCGACACACCAGCAACGATTGCGTTGGCCGTCGCAAACTGGCCGTACGCAGCGGCGAAATTTGCGCCCTCTGTGGTGCAACCCGGTGTGTCGTCCTTCGGATAGAAATAAAGCACGACGGTCTTGCCGCGCTTTGCTGCGAGCGAAAACTCGCCGCCGGTGGCGTCGGCGGTGAAATCGGGGACCGTGCCGTCAAGCTTGAGCAGCATCGAGGTCCATTAGCAGAGCGGCTGCGACTCTGCGGCTTTCCGCCATCAAAATGTTGTATGTGCGGCAAGCCGCTTGCGTACTCATCACTTCAAGGCCGATGCGCGCATCAGTCAGCGGGCGCGTCAGCCGGGCGGATGGAAAGCGTTGCCGCGAGCCGGTGCCGAGTAACACGACCTCGGTGCGCAGATCTCGCAATCGCTCGAAGTCGGTCACTTCAAGCGCCTCGAATCCCGCTATCGGCCATTGTTCAACGGCATCAGGCGTGATGATCAGATTCGTGACGTGGCGCAACTGGTTGATATCGACGAAGCCGGGACCGTACGCAGTGACGGTGTTGTGCGCGGTCGGCGTGTCAGCGTGCAGCTTCAAATTACGTGGGACCTCAGTGGGAATTTCAGCAGACGGTCAGCGAGGGCATTCGAGTACATTATAGGCACGCCTCTCAGGTGTTCTCATGTGCTCCGGACGCGTAAACGCGCGTCGTCCAACTTTACAGAATGGTCGAATTCCCTCGTATCAGGCGCTTGCCTCCGTATGTCTTCAACATCACGGGTGAGTTGAAGATGGCCGCGCGCCGGCGCGGCGAAGACATCATCGACATGAGCATGGGCAATCCCGACGGCCCGACGCCACCACACATCGTCGAGAAGCTGGTCGAGACGGCGCAGCGGCAGGACACGCACGGCTATTCGGTATCCAAGGGGATTCCGCGCCTGCGGCGCGCGATCGTCAGCTGGTATCAGGCGCGCTACGGCGTCGCGTTCAATCCCGAGACCGAGGCGATCGTCACCATAGGATCGAAGGAAGGCCTCGCGCATCTGATGCTTGCGACGCTCGATCGCGGCGACACCGTGCTGGTGCCCAACCCGAGTTATCCGATTCATATTTACGGCGCGATCATCGCCGGCGCCGATATTCGCTCGGTGCGCATGGACGGGCGCGTGGATTTCTTTGCGGAGCTCGAGCGTGCGATTCGCGAATCGCTGCCGAAACCCAAGATGATCATCCTGGGCTTTCCGAGCAATCCGACCGCGCAATGCGTCGAGCTTGAATTTTTCGAACGCGTGATCCTTCTCGCGCGCCAATATGGGATCTACGTCGTGCACGATCTGGCGTACGCCGACATTGTGTTCGACGGTGCGTACGGCAACAACCGCGCGCCGTCGATCATGCAGGTAACCGGCGCGCGCGACGTGGCGGTCGAGTTCTTCACGATGAGCAAGAGCTACAACATGGCCGGCTGGCGTATCGGGTTCATGGTCGGCAACAAGGATCTGGTGGCAGCTTTATCGCGCATGAAGAGCTATCACGACTACGGCACCTTTACTCCGATCCAGGTTGCCGCGATCGCGGCGCTCGAAGGCCCGCAGGAGTGCGTGGAGAATATTCGGCGTGAATACCAGCGGCGGCGCGACGTGCTGGTGCGGGGGCTGCACGAAGCGGGCTGGATGGTCGAAGTTCCCAAAGCGTCGATGTACATCTGGGCCGAGATTCCGCCCCCGTACCAGGCGCTGGGCTCGCTCGAGTTCGCAAAGAAAATACTGGCGGATGCGAAGGTAGCTGTTTCTCCCGGTATCGGCTTCGGCGACTATGGCGACAGGCACGTGCGCTTTGCGCTGATCGAAAACGAACATCGGATCAGGCAGGCGATTCGCGGAATTAAAGAAATGTTTCGCAAGGACGGCTCGGCCAAGCCGGAGCGCGCAGTTGCATAGGCGCCCGTTGCCGGGGCGCATGCGCCGGCTTTCCTGAGTATGGTCCCCATCCGCGTTGGATTGCTCGGCCTTGGCACCGTGGGCCGCGGCACGTACGAACTGCTGCGGCGTAATCAGCACGAGATCGCGCGTCGCGCCGGGCGCGGCATCGAGATCACCGCGGTCGCGGTGCGCGATGTTGAGAAGGCGCGGGCGATCGTCGGCAATGATGTCTCAGTGTCATCGGACTGCAACGACGTTGTGAGCGATCCGGAAATCGACATTGTCGTCGAGCTAATGGGCGGCTACGAGCCGGCGCGCGTCCTGGCGCTCGATGCGATTGCGCGCGGCAAGCACGTTGTCACCGCCAATAAGGCGCTGCTCGCGCGCCACGGCAACGAACTGTTTGATGCGGCGCGTGCTCGAGGCGTGATGCTCGCCTTCGAGGCGGCGGTCGCCGGCGGCATTCCGATCATCAAGGCGTTGCGCGAAGGCCTGACTGCGAATCGCATCGAGTGGATCGCCGGCATTATCAACGGCACCAGCAATTTCATTTTGTCGGAGATGCGATCGCGTGGAGTTTCTTTCGATGCTGCGCTCAAGGACGCTCAGCGGCTCGGTTACGCCGAAGCCGACCCGGCGTTCGACGTGGAGGGAGTCGACGCTGCGCACAAGCTCGCCATCTTGTCGTCGATCGCCTTCGGCGTCCCGATCAATCTTGATGCTGCCTACACCGAGGGCATCACGCATCTGGCCAAGGAAGACATCAAATACGCTGAGCAACTTGGCTACCGCATCAAGCTGCTCGGCATTACCAAGCGCACCGTGAACGGGATCGAGTTGCGGGTGCATCCGACGCTGGTGCCGCTGCAGCGGCTGATTGCCAACGTCGAAGGCGCGATGAACGCAATATTGATCAAGGGCGACGCGGTCGGTGTCACGCTGTATTACGGCGCTGGCGCGGGCTCCGAGCCGACAGCATCCGCGGTCGTAGCCGATCTGGTCGACGTCACGCGCCTGCACACCGCCGATCCCGAGAATCACGTCCCCCATCTCGCGTTTCAACCCGATTCTGTGGCGGCGCTGCCATGGTTGAGCGTCGATGACACGGTGACTTCGTATTACTTCCGCATGCGGGTGGCTGATCAGCCCGGCGTGCTGGCGGACATCACACGCAATCTGGCTGAGGGGCGGATTTCAATCGACGCCCTGTTCCAGCGTGAGCCGTCCGAAGGCGAAAATCAGACCGACATCATCATGTTGACGCACGATGCGCTCGAGCGCGACGTCAACGCGGCGATCAAGCGGATCGAGGCGCTGCCGACAGTGCTGGCGCCGGTCATTCGCATCAGGCAGGAAGAACTTTTGTAGATGCGCTACATATCAACGCGCGGCCGTGCGCCCGAGCAATCGTTCAGTGAAATTTTGCTGTCGGGCCTGGCGTCAGATGGCGGCTTGTACATGCCGGTGTCTTACCCGCACGTGACCTTGACCGAGCTCGATGCCTGGCGCTCACTGTCTTATGCGGAACTGGCGAGCGTCGTCATCAGCAAATTCATCGACGACATCCCGTCGGGCGAGCTCGCCACGCTGGCTGACTCGACGTACACCGCCACCGTCTTCCGCAACGCCCGCAAGGACAGCAACCCGGCCGACATTGCGCCGCTGCGGTGGCTCGAGCCGGGACTGGCGTTGCTCGAGTTGTCCAACGGTCCGACGCTGGCGTTCAAGGACCTGGCGATGCAGCTGCTGGGAGGGCTGTTCGAGCTAGTGCTTTCAAAGCGCAACGCGCATCTCAACGTACTCGGGGCAACCTCGGGTGACACCGGCTCGGCCGCCGAGTACGCAATGCGTGGCCGCGACCGCATCAGCGTGTTCATGTTATCGCCGGCCGGGCGCATGAGTGCTTTTCAACGCGCGCAGATGTATGCGCTCGACGA
>JACCZX010000002.1 GCA_013695705.1 Burkholderiaceae bacterium
ATGGGTCGGTTGCGGGTCGAGCCGAACGCGACTTCGATCGTCCCGGGATACGCCGAGCTCGACCTGCAGTTCCGCGACGCATCGGAGGAGCCGCTCGACGCTTTCGAAATAATCGCGGCGCGTCTCGTATCGGAAATGAACGCACGCGGCGGTGTCACGATCGAAGCCGTCCCCTCACGGGCGCCGATCGCGCCTACGCGTATGGACGCCGGTCTGCAGGCGCATATCGAAACCGCGGCGGAGCGCCACGCGCCAGGTAACTGGCAGCGCATGCCGAGCGGCGCGTTCCACGATGCCGGCATCATCTCGGCATCGATACCCTCGGCGATGCTGTTCATTCCCTCGCTCGGCGGCATCAGCCACGACTTCGCGGAGGACAGCCGTGAGGAGGACATCGTGCTCGGGTGCCAGGTACTGGCGGATGCGGCCGCGTCGATTCTTGTTGCGGCAAACGCGCGGCATTGAGCGCGCCTACCTGAACCGCAGCTGATTGCGAGACAGATCGCTGATCGACCGACAACCCATCAACTTCATCCCGCGCTCGATCTCGGCACGCATCAGCCCGAGCGCTCGCTCGACGCCAGCCCTGCCGGCAGCCGCCAGCGGAAACAGATAGAAGCGCCCCAGGCCCACGGCCTTGGCGCCGAGCGCAAGCGCCTTCAGCACGTGCGTCCCGCGCTGGACTCCGCCGTCCATCATCACATCCAGCCGATCGCCGACGGCGTCGACGATTTCGGCCAGCTGATCGAAGGGTGCTCGCGAACCATCCAGCTGTCGCCCGCCGTGGTTTGACAGAACGATTCCAGTGCAGCCGATCTCGGCCGCGCGCTTCGCATCTTCCACCGACATCACGCCCTTCAAACAGAACTGCCCGTCCCACAGTCGAACCATCTCGGCGACGTCGTTCCAGTTCATCGACGGGTCCAGCATCTCGGTGAAGTAGCGTCCGATCGACATCGCACCGCCGCTCATGTCGACGTGCTGCTCCAGCTGCGGCAGCGTGAACTTTTCATGGGTGATGTAGTTCAAGCCCCAAGCCGGTTTGATTGCGAACTGCAGCATTCCACCAAGCGTGAGTCGGAACGGAATCGAAAACCCGGTGCGCAAATCACGCTCACGGTTTCCGCCCGTGATGCTGTCGACCGTCAGCATCATGACGTCGACGCCGGCGTCCTTCGCTCGCTGAAGCATCGCTCGGTTCAGCCCGCGATCCTTGTGAAAGTAGAACTGATACACCTGCGGCGTCGGGTACTTCTTGCGCAGCTCTTCCATACTGACCGTGCCGAGCGACGACACGCCGAACAGCGTTCCGACCTTCGATGCCACGGCGGCGACCGCGCGCTCGCCTTCGTGGTTGAACAGGCGCTGAAGCGCGGTCGGCGAGCAGTAAAACGGCACCGCGAGCTTCTGGCCCATCACCGTCACCGATAAATCGACGGCTTCGACTCCGCGCAGAACGTTGGGCACCAGGTCGCAGTCCTCGAAGCTCGCCGTGTTCCGTCGATACGTCACTTCATCGTCTGCCGCTCCGTCGATGTAATTGAAGATCGGACCGGGTAGCCGCCGCAACGCCAGCCTGCGAAAGTCATGGAAGCTGTGGCAGTCGGCAAGGCTCATCGTCAAAGTCGTCAGGTCGGGTGTGCGATCGGTATGTTGACACGCGCCGATGCGCCCGGTACGGTGGCCCGGCATTGCCTGCCCAGGCGGTTGTGCAAACGATGCGCGGCCGAACTCTGTGAGCTAGCTGCCTGACGAGCTCCAGCAGTTGACCGAAACGCCTGCGCTGTCCAGCGTCGAGGATCACCGCCCATAAGCACCGAGCTTGCCGCC
Source organism: Burkholderiaceae bacterium (assembly GCA_013695705.1). Classification (GTDB taxonomy): domain Bacteria; phylum Pseudomonadota; class Gammaproteobacteria; order Burkholderiales; family Burkholderiaceae_F; genus JACCZX01. Next base: position 1,831 of record JACCZX010000002.1, read on the forward strand.
TCCCAACCCAAAAACCTAACAAGAGAACGGAAACACTATGCAATCGCAACGCCTCAACGAGCGCCGCAACATCTTGAAGGCGGCCGCTGGAGCTGGTTTCGCCACGCTGGGCGGATCGGCCCTTGCGCAAGCGTTCGAGTTCAAGCCGAATCAGCGCTACCCAGACCCTGCGGTGCAGATCCTTGACACGAGCTTCACCAAGTACCGCATCTACAGCAGCACGTTGGAGCAAGTGGCGACCGGCATGCGATGGGCAGAAGGGCCCGCGTACTTTCCCGGCGCGAGCGCGGGCGCGCCGGGCTACGTACTTGTTAGCGACATCCCGAACAACCGCATCATGAAGTTCGACGAGACGAGCGGTCAGTTCACGGTCTTCCGCGCCAA
>JACCZX010000003.1 GCA_013695705.1 Burkholderiaceae bacterium
CGCTGATCGACGCCGCGCACTTGCACACGCACTACGGCGCGAGCCATATCCTGCACGGCGCATCACTCGCGATCGGCGCGGGCGAAGCCGTCGGCTTGCTCGGCCGCAACGGGATGGGCAAGACCACGTTGATTCGCACGCTGCTCGGCTTTGTGCGCGCAACGTCGGGCACGATTCAAATTCGCGGCAACGATTGCACACGCGCGCGGCCCGATCGCATCGCTCGGCTCGGCGTCAGCTACGTGCCCGAGGGCCGCGGCATTTTTCCAAATCTATCGGTGCGAGAGAATCTAATGATGGCGGCGCGCCCGGGCCTCAACGGCCGCCGCGACTGGTCAATCGATCGCGTGATGCAGACATTTCCGCGCCTGGCCGAGCGGCTGCAACATGGCGGCGCGCAACTATCGGGCGGCGAGCAACAGATGCTCGCGATCGGCCGCGCGCTGATGACGAATCCCAACGTAATGGTGTTCGACGAAGCCACCGAAGGCTTGGCGCCGCTGGTGGTGCGCGAGATCTGGCGCATTATCGGCGCGATTCGCGCGACCGGTATTGCGTCGCTGATCGTCGATCGCAACTATCGATCGGTGCTGGCGCACACCGATCGCTGCGTGGTGCTGGAAAAAGGACGCGTCGTCATCGAAGGCGAGTCGAAAGAACTCGCGAGAGCGCCCGAAAAACTCGCGCGGTATCTCGGCGTCTGAGTGCGCCGAGACTCCGTCGTTGTGTCTGTGTCGGCGCCCGCCGCTCGAAGTCCGACACACCAACTAATCGCGACGAGTGCACGTGCGACGGGGAAGCCGTCGCGTACACGAGGAGCGCAGCGTTTATCTTCCGATCGTCGCTGCTGCGCGATTTGCCAATACCGCGCTGGCGGCTGCAGTCGGATGAAATGGATCCCAGTAAACGTACGTTTGCGGCGTTGCGCACACAACGGATGGCGAAACAAAGCATGGCGCCGCAATGTTGTTGAAGCCAAAGGCGCCCGGTGATGCGGCGATCTCGTTGGTCAGCGCGCCGAAATCGATCAGGTAAATGGCGAGCCCTGAAGAACTCGCGCGTACCGACGCGATCTGTTGCGCGAGTGCGCCATTGAATTGATTCGACAACTGCGTGGCCGCGGCGGCAGCACCGGGGCTCACCGCGTTGATCGCCTGCACGCGTGGCGTGCGGCCAACGTCGGTGCTGTTGAGCACCGCGATGTGCCGCGCGCCGGAGGCATACAGCCGATTTACGATCGTGACTACGTCGGTCACGGCAGCCGTCAACACGTTGGTCGAAATCGTGGTGGCCTGCGACGGATTTGCAGCGGAGAGCGTTAGCGCGTCCGAAATATTGTTGCCGACGGTCGCGCCATCGACAACGAACAGAGTCTGCGCGCTGACGACATAGTTCACGCGCAGCAGGTATTCATCGAGCTGCGCAGCCATGCTAACCGTGGACGGCGCAGTCCCTGGCACCGTGCCGGCGCCGGGGACCACTCCGGTGCGCGCCCCGGCTCGTGCAAAGTTGTTGCCGCCTTGTGTCGACGGTGTCACGGCCGCACCGTAACGAGACGCAAGTACTTCGACCCACAGCGAGCCATTCGAGAACCGTCCCGGCGCATAGGGCGGCACCGGTGGGCAGCCGGGCGTGGTGGCAGTCGGACAAACATTGCCCGTATCGCTCAAGCTGGCGCCGAACACGACGGTGGTCTGAAACAGTGCCGGCTGCGCCGGTGGATCATCATCACTGCCGCCGCATGAGGCAATAAATATCGCCGCGGCAAGTGCGGCCAAAATGCGAGCCGCCGCCTTGCGACGAAACAGGCTGGTGTCGATCATGGTTGTCTCCGAAGATCTGATTATTGGATATTTGCGATCACTTGCTGCGCGCCCTGTACGCGGTTGCCGAGCGTCTCAAGATGATAGCCGCCCTGAAATGGCCGCGAAATTACGTTTTGGATGCCCCTGACTCAGCGCGCCGTAACCGGTCGCGGATCGCGTCCCACTGCGGGCCGGCCGGCGGGGCGGCGATCACGATTCGATCGGCGCCGGCGGTATCGAGCCGATGCATGTGCGCGTAAAGCAGGCGAGCGTACTCGTCGACGGGCTCCGCAGCAATCGCCAGCACCACATTGGCGCGGCAGCTTTGCAGAGCGTGCAGCGGCGCCAGCACCGCGAGCCGCTCGCTGCTTTTCCGTGCGAGTCGCTCGGCAAGCTGTGCAGCGGTCATCAGGGTCAATGGTGTGCGCGGCGCGTAATGTTTTTCGAGCCGGCCAGAAGCGCGCGGCGCATGCTCGTTCGCGTCGGGCACGGGCTCATCAAGAATGCGCTGCAATTGCTGACGCGTGATCGAACCGGGCCGCAGCAGCGTCGGCGCAGCGCCGGATAGATCGACGATGGTCGACTCGATGCCGAGCGAGCATGCGCCGCCATCGAGAATCAAATCGACTTTGCCGCGTGGCTTCGCACCCAGATCGTCCGCGACATGCTGAGCAGTGGTGGTACTGACGCGACCGAAACTGTTCGCGCTCGGGGCGGCCAGCGCGCCGGCAAACTCGCGCAGCAGTGCGCGCATCCACGGATGCGACGGCGCGCGCAGCGCCACGGTGTCTTGCCCTCCGGTCACAAAGTCCTTCGCGCGCTCGGTGCGCTTTAATACCAGTGTCAGTGGCCCCGGCCACAGCGCGTGCGCGAGCGTTAACGCGCTCGGTGGCGCATGAGCCCACTGGTGGATCTCTTCAACGCCGTTGATGTGCACGATCACTGGGTGATCAGTCGGCCGGCCCTTGGCGGCAAACAATGCCCGCACGGCCGCTTCGTTCTCCGCGTCGGCCGCCAGGCCATAGACGGTTTCTGTCGGAACCGCGACCAGGCCGCCACTGCGCAAAATGCCCGCGGCGCGCTCGACCGCGTCGATGTCGACCGGTGGGGTGTGCATCTTGTCCTAAGCGGATCGTGCAATGCCGAGTGCACGCGCAACTTGATCGGCGCGCAGCGCTGCTTCGGACGGAGTTGGCGCGACGCACGTGACGTGTCCCATTTTGCGTCCCTTACGCGCTTCGCTCTTGCCGTATAGATGCAGCTTCGCCCCGGGCACCTGCAGCACCGATGCCCAATCAGGCTCTCGCATCGATGCCGCGTCATCGAACCAGAGATCCCCAAGAAGATTCAGCATCACGGCCGCCATCACCTGGCTCGTATCGCCGAGCGGCAAACCCGCCATCACCCGTGCCTGCTGCTCGAACTGACTCGAAACGCTGGCGTCGATCGTGTAGTGCCCCGAGTTATGCGGGCGCGGTGCGATCTCGTTGACCAGCAGCGCGCCGTCGTGCAATACGAAAAACTCAATGCACAACACACCGACGTAGTCCATGTGCCCGGCGATCGACAATGCCGCGTCGCGCGCGCGCTGTGCCAGATCCGTATCGACTCGAGCTGGAATGATTGACGTCGCGAGTATTCCGCCGCGATGCTCGTTTTCCGCCAGCGGAAACGTCGCCGCCGCACCGTCGCGCGTGCGGCACGCGACGACCGAGACTTCCTGCCGCAACTGCAGTCTCTTTTCGAGCACGCACGGCACTTCGCCCATATCCGTCCAACAAGTGCGCGCAGCAGCGATCGTATCGACGCTTTGCTGCCCCTTGCCGTCGTACCCAAGCTGGGCCGATTTCAATATCGCAGGAAACAAACTGCTGTCGATCGAATCGAAGTCTGCGTCGCACGTGATCACCGCATGCGGTGCGACTACCAGCCCGCACGCGACGACGAATTGCTTCTCCTTGATTCGATCCTGCGCAATCGCGACACTGGAGGCGCCGGGGCTAACAGTGCAGTGCTGCGCCAGATACGTCAGCGCCGCAGCCGGTACGTTTTCGAACTCGGTGGTAGCGGCCCGGCAGCGGCGCGCCAGCTTCGCGAGCGCCGCTTCGTCCAGGTAATCGGCAGCGATGTGATCATCTGCAACCGCCGCGGCGGGACCATCATGACCTGGATCGAGCACGCATACCTTGTAGCCCAATGATTGTGCCGCCATGCAGAACATGCGGCCAAGCTGACCGCCGCCGAGCAGTCCGAGCCAGGAGCCTGGCGGAATCACCGAAGCCATGGCGAACGTGGCGCGGCGAACAAGCGCCGCCTGTTAGTCAGCGCGCCTTGCACTTGCATGCGTTAAATCGTCTGGCTCTGCCAGCGATTTGCACGGTAACTAATCCGACAAAAGTAGGAATGCACTTTTGTCGGCTCTTACAGCGGTAAGGTCATATTGCGCGCTTTCTCGGTTTGCGTCGCTCGATACTGCGCGAGCGCCATTTCAAGCTGACTGTCCTGCGTCGAAAGGATCTCAAGCGCAAACAGCGCAGCGTTGGCGGCGCCCGCTTCGCCGATAGCAAACGTTGCGACCGGCACACCCTTGGGCATCTGCACGATCGACAGCAGTGAATCTTCACCGCGCAAATATTTTGACGGAATCGGTACGCCGAGCACCGGAATCAGCGTTTTGGAAGCCAGCATGCCCGGCAAATGCGCAGCGCCGCCCGCACCAGCAATGATGATCTTCAGTCCGCGCGCACGCGCTTCCTCTGCGTAGGCAAACATTTCATCGGGCGTTCTGTGCGCGGATACGACGCGCGTTTCGAATCGCACGCCGAATTCCTTCAGTATGTCGCACGCGTGCTGCATCACGTCCCAGTCGGAGACCGAGCCCATCAGCACGCCGATCACCGGCCCGGGCTGACCATCGCGCTTCATGTTTGACGTTGCCATTGCACACCGCGATTGTACGGACCGACACCGCTGACCGACTGCCCGGTGAGCCGCAACAAGGCTTCGCGGTATTTATCGGCGGTCCGCGCAACGACATCGTCCGGCAAATCTGGCGGGGGCGGCGTCTTGTCCCAAGGCTGCTCCTCGAGCCAGTCGCGCACGAACTGCTTGTCGAACGACGGCGGCGATGTACCTTCAACGTACTGGTCCGCCGGCCAGAAGCGCGACGAGTCGGCGGTGAGCGCTTCGTCCATCAAGCGAAGTTCACCGGCAGCATCGATACCGAACTCGAACTTGGTATCAGCGATGATGATGCCGCGCGTGGTGGCGTACTCGGAAGCAGCCGCGTACAGGTCGAGGCTCACCGATCGCACGCGCAACGCCAGCTCGGCGCCAATAATCTGCTGCATGCGCTCGAACGAAATATTTTCATCGTGCGTGCCGAGCTCGGCCTTGTTGGCAGGCGTGAAAATCGGCTGCGAAAGCTTGCTTGCCATATGCAGGCCACGCGGCAGATTGACTCCGCACACGACGCCGGTGCGCTGATAGTCCTTCCAGCCCGAACCGATCAAATACCCGCGCACCACCGCCTCGACCGGCAAAGGCGTCAATTTGAGCGCGACCACAGCGCGGCCGCCCACCTGCTCCACTTCATTCGCGGTGACCACCGATTCGGGCGAGACGCCGGTTAAATGATTTGGCGTGACGTGCGCCAGTTTTTCGAACCAGAAGTTCGACATCGCATTGAGAACCTTGCCCTTGTCCGGTATCGGCTGGCGCATCACGACGTCGAACGCCGATAGTCGATCGGTCGTCACGATCAGCAGCCTGTCATCGCCAACGGCGTAACTGTCACGCACCTTGCCGCGATAAACGAGCGGCAGTGATTCGATGCTGGACTGCAGGAGTCCGTTGACGTGTGCGGATTCAGGCACGAAAGAAATACCAGCCGACAATCGCGATCCACGTGCCGCCGGCGAGCAGCAGCGCGAGCATCACCGCGGCACTGCCGACATCCTTGGCGCGCTTGCCGAGCGAATCGATTTCCAGGCTGTCGCGATCGACCGCAGCTTCGATCGCGCTGTTCAGCAGCTCCACCATCAGTACCAGCATCAAGACGCCAACCAGCAGGATTTTTTCCGCGAGCGCGATCGGCAGCACGAGCGCGACCGGCGTCAAGATCAGCGTCAGCATGATTTCCTGACGGAACGCATCCTCGCCGGCCCACGCTGCGCGCAAGCCGTCGAGCGAGTAATGCGTCGCGTCGACCACGCGGCGTAATCCGCGTTTGCGTTTTTCGAAGGCGCGGTCGGGCACTGCGCTGTTGGCGGATTCATCGTGCATGGCGCGAGATGATACGACTGCGAGCCCGGATCAGATGCCGGCAGCGCCGGCTGAGTGATGAGACCGGACGTATCATCGCCGCTCATCGATCACACTCAATCTCTGCCGCTAACCATGCCGGCCATCGACTACTCACGTTTTTATCGTTACGACGAATTGATGGCGATCCTCCGCGGCTTCGCCGACGAAAATCCTGATTACGTTTCAGTCGACTCGATCGGCACCAGTCACGAAGGCCGCACGATTCCGCTGGTGACATTGACGAACCGCGGCACCGGCGCCGCCGCAGACAAGCCTGCCTACTGGGTGGACGGCAACATTCATTCGATCGAGCTCACGGCATCGAGCGCATGTCTGTACTTCATTGACTGGCTGATCAAAGAGCGCGGCAACAACGCCGACATCACTCGAGCGCTCGACACTCGAACTTTCTACGTCTGCCCGCGCATCAACCCGGACGGCGCCGAATGGGCAATGGGCGAGAGCCCGCGCTACGTGCGATCGTCGACACGACGTTATCCATTCGACGAAGATCCTGCCGATGGCTTGGTCGCTGAAGACATCGACGGTGACGGTCGCGTTCTGCAGATGCGAGTTGCCGATTCGAACGGCCCGTGGAAGAAGCACCCGCGGCAGCCGCAATTGCTGGTGCGGCGCGCACCCACCGACGCACCCGGCGGCGATTATTTTCGCGTCTTCGCAGAAGGACGCATCGAGAATTACGACGGTGTCAGCGTCACCGTTGCGGGAGTTACCGGCAACGCGCAGGGGCTCGATCTGAATCGCAATTTTCCCTCCAACTGGCGGCAGGAATTCGAACAACTCGGCGCCGGGCCGTTTCCCACCTCCGAGCCCGAGGTGCGCGCAGTCGTCGAATTTTTTACATCGCATCCGAACATCTGCGGCGGCACCAGCATTCATACTTTCTCCGGGGTGCTGCTGCGTCCGCTGGGTCACGCTGCCGACGATCAACTGCCTGCCGAAGACTTATGGACGTATCAAACCGTCGGCAAAAAGGGCGAAGAGCTCACCGGGTATCCGGCCATTTCCATCTGGCACGAGTTTCAGTACATGCCCGGCGAGCACATCAGCGGCTCGTTCGACTGGATCTACGAACATCTTGGAATGTTCACGTGGACCATCGAGATCTGGAATCCGAAAAAAGAAGCCGGCATCGACAACAAGGAATGGATTCACTGGTTTCGCGATCATCCGATCGAAGATGATTTGCAGGTATTCGAGTGGGCGCAGCGCGTCGCTTCGAATCAGGGGCACATTGACTGGAAGCCATTCGATCATCCGCAGCTAGGCAAGATAGAGATCGGCGGATGGAATCGAATGCACGTTTTTGCCAACCCGCCGCCAGCGCTGCGCGAAAAAGAAATTGCCCGCTTTCCGCAGTGGCTGCTATGGCAGGCGTTGCTCTCGCCCAAGCTCGACATCCGCAGCGTCGAAGTTACTTCCGTTGGGGACGGAACGTGGCGCGTGCGGCTGATCGTGCAGAACACCGGCTGGCTGCCGACCTACGTGACCAAGATGGCAGTTAAGCGAAAACTATTGCGCGGCGTGCTCGCCGAGATCAGCTTGCCCGAGGACGCAGAGCTGTTGTCCGGAAAGCCGCGCGAAGAATTGGGCGAGCTCGAAGGCTGGGCGTACATGCACACCGGCATTTCGTTCTGGCCGAATAAAAAAGTGACGGCCGATCGGGCGCATGTGGATTGGTTGGTGAAGGGTACGGCGGGCTCAACGATTCAAGTCACTGCTTGGCACGAGCGAGCCGGCCGCTTCGAGAAAAGCGTCGCTTTGAATTAACGCGGCTGATCCGGCGTCGCGCGTCGCCTCAACATCAGCACCGCAGCGCCGTCCGGCGTGACGACTTCAGAGTACGCGACGAATCCGGCTTTCTCGTAGCACCGAATCGCACGGTCGTTATCCGGTGCCGGATCGGTTTGGATCTTCGTCACCGAAGGATCTTCGAACAGGTGCTCGACCAATGCACGCACCAGCGCCGTACCGAAGCCTTTATTCAGCTCCTCTGCGTTGGCCAGAAACTGATCGATACCACGCGCGCCTGGATCATCTTCGTCCTCCCACCATCCCTCGCCGGACCCGATGACGACGTACGACTGACCAAAGCCAATCGCGCGCCCGCCAAGCATGGCGATATATCCCTTGATCGACGACTCGGGCGAAGACAACGGAAGGAAGTCATCCTCGACTTCAGCATAGGAGGGTGCGGCGCCCCACCATTGCGCAATGTGCGGACGGCATAGCCAGTCATGCAGCAAGCGCATGTCGGACGCCGCGAATGGACGCAGCGTCAGCACCGTCGCGTCAGGCTTGTCGAGATCCAACGGACCGGCCGCGCGTATTGGTCGGAGCCTTCGACGGACCTGCGGCAGCGAGCTGATCGTCGCGCGCAAGGTTGTCGATCATCGTCAACAAACTGCGCCGTGCAGCGTCGATATCGCGCTGGCTCAATTCTCTGAGAGCAATGGCGTTCACCTCCTCCGCCATCGGTACCAGCAACTTTTTGAGCCGCTTGCCCCTGGCGGTCAGGAACACATGATTGTTCTTGCGATTTTCATTCATCTGCCTGCGCCTGACAGTGCCCAGCGTTTCCATTGTGCGCAAAGCGATCAATGTTGTCGGCTCCATTAATCCCGCTTCGATGCTGAGCTCGCGCTGCGTCAGGCCATCGTGCTCCCACAAAATTCGCAAAAAAAACCAATGACTGAAAGAGATGTTATGGCGCGCCAGCCGCGCCTGCAGCGAGCGTTGAAATGAGCGCGTGACGTCCTTGACCAGATGCGCCATCCGGTCGTTCGGCACTGCCTCGTGCCAGTGCTTCAGCACGCGCCGCGCGGCTTCCTGTTCGCGCGATTCTCTGGCCTTTGCCATCAATGCGCCAACTCGATGTCACGCTGCTCGCGCGCCGACTGCAGCAGCGCCAGGCAAATCTGCAAAGTTGCGCGCGCCGAGGCGCCGTCGTGCAGCGGTGACTCGTCTTTGACCACCGCTGCGTACAACTCGTCGATGACTTCAAAGCGCGGCACCGCCGGCGGCGCGAGCGCCCGCACCTCGCGCCGATCATTACCGTAAACGACAATAGAGTCGGGCAGCGGCTGCACGTCACCGCGTTCGCACGACACGATGACCGAGCCAAAATGCTGATGGATCTGCGATGCAAGCACCGCACTCGCGGGTTGGTAGCGGACGCCGCCATAAGTTGCCGCTGACTTCAGGCGCGCCTCTTCCGCGGCCGACTCGACACCCAGCAGACGCGCGCGCGCTGCGCCGTATTGGTCTTTATTCTTCGCTGCGCCCATTTCGCCGATCCAGCCGCACCATTCGTCGGAATCGAAGTGGGCGTAGCCGCTGTAGACGAGCGATGCGAACGCACCGCACTCGAACCACAACAGCGCGCTGTATGCGCCCTCGGTCGGTCGCGTCTCATCCCACTCTCCTGTGATCGCGCGCACGCGCACGACGCGGCTGGCGGCGAGCAGCCGCACCACGTCGATCTGGTGCGCAGCCTGGCTGAAAACCACGCCGCCGCCGGCGTCGGTGCTGAGCTCCTCCGGTCGCCGCGGCCGATACAGGAAGTCGGTGTAGTTGAGCGCGTGAATCATTTTGACGGCGCCAAGTTCGCCGCTTTGAACAATCTCGCGCGCCTTTAGAT
>JACCZX010000055.1 GCA_013695705.1 Burkholderiaceae bacterium
CCGAAATTGCCCTGCCCGTCGATCAGCAGATAGCGCAACGAAAATGGCTGCGCCATTCTGACCAGCGTGTCGTAGATCGCCTGGTCGCCATGCGGGTGATATTTGCCCATCACGTCGCCGACCACGCGCGCGCACTTGACGTACGGCCGGGTATGCACGTAATTGCTCTCATGCATCGCAAAAAGCACGCGGCGATGTACCGGCTTCAAACCATCGCGCACGTCGGGCAGCGCGCGCCCGACGATCACGCTCATCGCGTAATCGAGATAGGAACGCCGCATCTCTTCTTCGAGCGAAATCGGCAGCGTTTCCTTGGCGAATTGATCCACGATGTAACCCGAAAAATGGAGCCGAAGTTTATCAGTCGGGACGCTGATTTCCGGCTAGTTACGGCGATTTCATGTGCTGTAATCAAGCTGATTTGATCGAAGCTGCGAACTACTGATGATCGACGTTGACACTCTCGTGCACGCTCGCTGGGTCATTCCGGTGGCACCGCGTGCGACGGTGCTCGAACGGCACGCGGTCGCGATCACCAATGGTCGGATCGTCGGTGTCGCGCCGTCGGCTGAAGCCGGGCAGCTTTACCGCGCAACTGACGTTCAAACTTTCGACGACCACGCCCTAACACCCGGGCTGGTGAACTGCCATACGCACGCGGCGATGGCCTTGCTGCGCGGTATCGGCGATGACCTGCCGCTGATGCGCTGGCTCAAGGATCGCATCTGGCCGCTCGAGGCAGCGCTTATTTCGGCCGATTTTGTACACGACGGTGGGCAGCTTGCTGCGCTCGAGATGCTGCGCTCGGGCACTACAACGTGCTCGGACATGTACTTTTATCCAGACGCAAGCTTGCGCGCACTGCGCAGCCTCGGCATGCGCGCCGTGGCCGGTATCGTCGCCATCGAATTTCCCACCGCGTACGCAGCCGACGCGGAAGACTATTTGCGCAAAGGGCTCGCGACGCGCGATCTATGGCGCGGCGATCCCCTGGTGAGCTTCACCCTGGCGCCGCACGCGCCGTACACAGTGGCCGATCAGACGCTCAAGCGCATCGCGGTGTTGGCCGAGGAGATCGACCTGCCCATCCATACGCACGTGCATGAAACGGAAGACGAGATTTCGGAGTCAATTGCCAAGTACGGGTGTCGGCCGCTGGAGCGGCTCGACCGGCTCGGAATCGTTTCCGAACGATTGATCGCGGTGCATGCGGTTCATCTGAATCCGCACGAAGTGCAACTGTTGGCGCAACGCGGCGCGTCGGTTGCGCACTGCCCGGCATCGAATCTGAAGCTCGGCAGCGGGTTGGCACCGGTTGCGAAGCTGCTGGCGGCGGGGGTCAACGTTGCAATCGGCACCGATGGCGCCGCGAGCAACAACCGGATTGACATGATGGCCGAGGTTCGATTGGCGGCGCTGCTGGCCAAAGGCGTCGCCCACGACGCCAGTGCATTCAGCGCGCAGGAAGCGCTCGAAAGCGCCACCCTGGGTGGCGCCAGGGCGCTCGGACTCGATCGCCGTATCGGATCCATCGAAATCGGCAAGGAGGCCGATCTGGTTGCCTTCGAACTTTCGTCAGTTGAGACGCAGCCGCTGTACGACGTCGTGTCGCAGATCGTGTACGCCGCGGGTCGCGAACACGTGAGCAATGTCTGGATCGCCGGCAAGCCTGTTGTGCGCAAGCGACATGTGGTCGCAGATAGCGACGGCTCGCTCGAAAAGACGCTGCTGGCCTCGGTAAGTGCGTGGCAAAATCGCTGCCGACAAGTCTTGCTAACGAGCGGGGCTGTTTAGGCAAGCGTTCGGATCAATCAGGCCACTCGAAACGAGCCCTGCCCGACTCCTGCCCAAGCAATCATCACTCGACGCTGGTCTTGTTATGCAACGCCCGGCTTGCGCTCCGGGCGGTCAGTTAAAAATTTTATTACCGAATCTCGAGTGAGGAGCACATGAAAAAAACCATCAAGCTGGGCCTCGTGGCCGCAGCGCTGATGACCGTCTCGGGCGTAACTCTCGCCCAGCAGAAGGACATCAGAATTCTTGAGCCACGCGAAAGCCCGTACGTTATCGACTCGCGTGGCGTCGTTGTGATGAATCCGTTCGGCCTCTGCTGGCGAACCGGTTTCTGGAGCATCGAGCGCGCCAGAAGCGCAAAGATAGACGGCAGTCCATTTCCCGTCGGCTGTGTGTGCGACAAGGAATTGATGCCAAAAGAAGTATGCGAGCCGCCTCCGCCGCCACCCGCGCCACCTGCGCCACCGCCGGCAGCAGCCCCCGCAGCGCCACCAGCACCCCCGGCGCCGCCTGCTCCGACCAGCGAGAAGGTGACGTTCGCAGCAGACGCGCTGTTCGACTTCGACAAGGCAACGTTGCGTCCGGAAGGCCGCGCGAAGCTCGATGACCTCGTGTCCAAACTGGCCGGTGTCAGCCTCGAAGTAATCATCGCGGTCGGCTACACGGACCGCATCGGCAGCGATGCGTACAACCTGAAACTTTCGCAGAAACGCGCTCAGGCGGTTAAAGACTACCTTGTCAGTAAAGGTATCGAGCCGAACCGCGTGTACACCGAAGGCAAGGGTGAAGCCAATCCGGTCAAGCAGTGCGCAGAGCCGGCGGCAAAAGGCGAAATCCGCAATCGTCCGCAGTTGATTGCGTGCTTGCAGCCGAATCGCCGCGTCGAAGTCGAAGTGGTGGGTACGCGTCCGATCAAGCGTTAACCGCGTCGATAATAAAAAGTAGTTTCGTGGACTAGCCCCGCTTCGGCGGGGCTTTTTTTTGCCACGCGCGGTTGCGTAACATCCGGCGCATGAATGACAACGTCGATCGTGCCGAACTTCAAAAGTTCAGCGAGCTCGCCGCCAAGTGGTGGGATCGCGAAGGGCCGATGCGGCCGTTGCACGACATCAACCCGGCGCGGTTAAAGTGGATTGACGATCTCGCGTCGCTAACCGGCAAGCGCGTGCTCGACGTCGGGTGCGGCGGTGGAGTGCTCACCGAAGCGATGGCGCAAAAAAGCGAATACGTGGTCGGCATCGACCTTGCCGACAAGCCGTTGAAGGTGGCGCGATTGCACGCGCTCGAATCCAGCGCCCGCGTCGAATATATCGAGTGCGCAGCCGAAACTTTAGCCGCGCAGCAACCGGCAAGCTTCGACGTCGTGACTTGCATGGAGATGCTCGAGCACGTTCCCGAGCCGCAACAAACGGTGCAAGCGTGCGCCACCTTGGTCAAACCTGGCGGCTGGTTATTTTTCTCGACTATTAATCGCAATGCCAAGGCTTTCGCACTCGCAATCGTCGGCGCCGAGTACGTCTTGCGCCTGCTGCCGCGCGGCACGCACGAGTACGCCAAATTCATAAAACCGAGCGAGCTGTCGCGCTATGCACGAGCCGCCGGGTTGGAAGTGCACGGAGTGATCGGCATGCGCTACAACCCGTTCACGAATACGGCAACACTGGCAAGCGACACCGACGTCAACTACATGATGGCGTGTCGCAAGCTATAGCATGACGCACCGACGCATCAGGCTGGTACTGCTCGACCTCGACGGCACGCTGGCCGATACCGCGCCCGACCTGGCGGCGGCGGCGAACCGCATGCGCATTGCGCGTGGCATAGCGCCGCTGCCACTAGCGGTGCTTCGCCCCTACGTTTCGAATGGCGCGCGCGGCATGATCGGGCGCGCGTTCAATGTCGCGCCGGAAGACTCGCGTTATGCCCAACTGCGGCAGGAATTCTTGCAGGAGTACGAAGCGGCGCTGTGCGTCGAATCTGCACTGTTCCCGGGCATGGATCAGACGCTGCGGGCACTGGAACAATGCGGCATTCAATGGGGAATCGTCACCAACAAGCTGGCGCGCTTTACGCAACCGCTGGTGCAGGCTTTGCAACTAGCGCAGCGCGCGGCGTGCGTCGTTAGCGGCGACACAACGCCGTTCTCAAAACCTCATCCGGCACCGTTGCTGCATGCGTTAGCAATGACAGGAGTTGAAGCCGCGTCTTCTATTTACATCGGCGACGATCGGCGTGACATCGACGCTGGCCGTGCTGCCGGAACCCGCACTGCCGTCGCGAGCTACGGATATCTGGGCGATGAGATGTCGTACGACCAATGGGGGGCCGACGCGGTGATCGAGTCGCCGCTGGCGCTGTTAACGCTGCTCGGCGAAGACACCCTTGAGATATCGATCAAGTGACGCATCTATCGACGTACAATTCGACGACTTTGGGGGCGACCTGGCTTCGACGTGGGTTGTGCAGGATCTCAGGGCATGCCGAGGACCAGTCACCTCGTAAATCCATCTGGAACACTACAAACGCCAATAACGAGCGTTTTGCTTTAGCCGCTTAATACCGGCTAGACGCTGCACTAGCTGGTCACTGGG
>JACCZX010000063.1 GCA_013695705.1 Burkholderiaceae bacterium
GCGTGACGACGTTGTTCGCGGTGCCCACGCAGATTCAGGAGATGCTGTTTCACCCGCGCTTCAAGGAGTTCGACGTGTCGAGCCTGCGGATGATCACGACGGGCGGCGCGGCAATCGCCGCTTCGACGATGCAGAACGTCATCGACAAGCTCTGCCCCAACATTTTTAATGGCTACGGCATGACCGAAGCCAGCCTGACGTTGCTGCTGCGCCTGCAAGACGCGCTGAAGCACCTCGGCTCGGTGGGCAAGCCGACGCTGATCAGTCAATGCCGCATCATCCCGAATGACCCTGAGCGCGACATCACACCTGAGCAGACGGTTGAGCAAGGAGAAGTAGGCCAGCTTATCGTGCGCGGCCCGCAGGCGATGCAGGGCTACTGGAACAACCCGAGCGAAACCGCCAACAAGCTGAAGCGCGGCTGGGTCTACACCGGCGATTTGATGAGCCAGGACGCCGACGGCTTCTACCACTTCCACGGCCGATCCGACGACATGATCGTCTCGGGCGGCGAGAACATTTATCCGCGCGAAGTGGAAGAGATTCTGTATCGATGCCCTGGTGTGCAAGAGGCGGCAGTGCTCGGTCTGCCCGACCCCAAGTGGGGCGCTCTCGTTACTGCGTTCATCGTTGCAAGCGATTCAACGCTGACGTCGAAGACCGTCGATGCGTTTTGCCAGGCGAGCGGCGATCTCGCATCGTTCAAGCGGCCGCGACGCATCGTGTTCCTCGACGAGTTGCCGATCAATCCGAGCGGCAAGGTTCTGAAGCGCGAACTGCTTGCGCTGTATGCGCAGGAGGTGGTTGCATGAGCGATGCGGTGATATTCGAGCGTGACGACGCTATCGTCACCCTGACATTGAACAGGCCGGAGACGCGCAACCCGAGCACCGATCCCGACATCCTGAAAGCACTGAACGATGCCTTCGCACGAATAGCGACTGACGCCGGTATCAGCTGCGTGATCTTGACTGGCGCAGGCAAAGCGTTCTCGGCGGGAGGCAATTTAAAGCACATGCGGGATCGTGAGGGCGGCTTCGGCGGAAGTGCGGCGGATGTAGCCGACCAATATCGGCAAGGCATTCAGCGCACGACCCTCGCGCTGTACAACCTCGAAGTGCCCACCATCGCGGCAGTCAATGGACCCGCGTACGGCGCGGGTTGCGACATGGCGTGCGCGTGCGACATCCGTGTGGCCGCAGAGGACGCGGTTTTCGCCGAAAATTTTGTGAAAATCGGATTGATCTCCGGCGATGGCGGCGCATGGTTGTTGCCGCGCGCTGTCGGCTTGTCAAAGGCTTGCGAAATGACATTCACCGGCGACCCTGTCGACGCACCCACTGCGCTCGCCTGCGGACTTGTATCGCGCGTCGTGCCCAACGAAGCGCTGCTGCCAACAGTGCGAGAACTGGCAGCGCGCATCGCATCCAACCCGCCGCGCCAACTTCGAATGGCGAAGCGCCTTTTGCGCGAAGGACAAGTCACACGGCTCGATTCGCTGCTCGAGCTCGCGGCGGCGCTGCAGGGCGCGTGTCATCACACGCGCGATCACGAGGAGGCGGTTCGCGCTTTCTTCGATAAGCGGCCGCCGAAATTTGTTGGCAATTGAGCGGCGAGTGAGATTGGATGGACCTGCTGATCGCACTCGCGGTGTTCTGCCTGGTGACGCTGTTCACTCCCGGATCAAACAATTTGATGCTCATGACATCGGGGTTGAACTTCGGTGTCCGGCGAGGCGTACCGCACATGCTCGGCGTAGTGGTCGGCTTTTCGCTGATGGTGCTGATCGTCGGTCTCGGCCTGGGCGCCATCTTTGAGGCGTGGCCGCTGCTGTACCTCGTCTTGAAATATGCGGGGGCCGCGTATCTGCTGTATCTCGCGTGGCAAATTGCAGTCTCGGCGCCGCCCTCTCCCGGCCATGACTCCGTGCGCAGACCCATCGGCTTCTTCCAGGCTGCCGCTTTTCAGTGGGTAAATCCAAAGGCCTGGGTGATGGCGGTTGGCGCTGTTTCCACCTATGCCGCCGTTGCTCCGTTTCCGCTCAACGTTCTCGTCATCGCAGCATTGTTCGGTGTGTTGGGGCTCGCCTCTTCGGGCACATGGCTCGGCTTCGGTGCCGGCTTGCAGCGAGTATTGAAAGAGCCGCGTGCAGTCCGTGCTTTCAACATCGTGATGGCGCTGCTGCTCGTTGCCTCGCTCTTCCCGATCTTCGCCGATGGGCTGCCGGGAAGCGCGCCATGATCTTGGTCGGCCAGTACGACAGCCGATGCCGCCAAGAGGATCTAACGTCGCCTG
>JACCZX010000072.1 GCA_013695705.1 Burkholderiaceae bacterium
AGCTGGTGCGGGCCGGCATACGGTCAAACCTGAGGCCGGGCTTTGAGATGACCCGCGGCACCGCGCTGCATCTTGCGTTGATGTCTTCGGAAAATCGCGCGGCGCAATTGCTGGGCCGAACCTATCCCGGGGGCCTGGCCCGTTTCGTCGAAGCGATGAACGCAAAAGCTCGCCTGCTCGGAATGGACGACTCGCACTTTGCCGACCCCACCGGGTTATCTGCGCAGAATCGATCGAGCGCGAGCGACCTGGTGCGGCTGGTCAAGGCCGCGTATGAGCACGAAGTAATTCGCGCATACTCGATTAGTGGGGAGCTTGCGCTGCCGGTTGGAAATCGAACGGTCAACTACCGCAACACGAACCGGCTGACCGATAACCCCGAGTGGGATATCGGGCTGCAAAAGACGGGCTACATTTCTGCGGCTGGACGGTGCTTGGTGATGCAGACTGTCATTGAGGGCAAGCGCGTGGTCATGGTGTTTCTTGACTCGGTCGGCAAATATTCACGGCTGGGCGACGCGCAGCGGATCCGTGAATTCATCGAATCAACCAGAATCTCCAAGCCGCTAGCTCCAGCCAGGCCCGCCGTTGCAACGGATACTGCACGGCGCACGCTGTAGCTAGCTGCTGGACGCTTGTTGCATCGCAAAGCCTAGCCCCGTCGAGATTGTGCTCGCTGTCTGCAGCAGCTCGGCAATCCAGTCATCCTGCATTCGTTCTGCCGGCGCTGATACTGATAACCCCGCCACCAGCCGCCCGGAGTCATCGCGGATGCCGGCGGCGATGCAGCGCACACCCACTTCCAGTTCTTCGTTGTCCCGCGCATAACCGCGTGTACGTACCATCGACAACTCGCGTTCGAGTTTGCCGACGTCGGTAAGGCTGTTACGCGTGTGCCCGGCAAGTCCGGTGCGCGTGGCGTACGCGCGGATCAGCCGCGGATCATCGAGTGCAAGAAAGAGTTTTCCGCTCGAGGTGAGATGTAGCGGCGCACGCCCCCCAATTGCGCGCACCACCTGCATGCCCGAGCGCTCGCTGTAAGAGCGGTCGACATAGACAATTTCATCGCCTTGCCGCACCGACAGGTTGACCGTCTGGCCGGTGCGCTTGTGCAGTTCGCGCATCGGCTCAAGCGCCGCCTCACGGACCGAGAGTCGCGCCTTGACCAGGTTGCCAAGTTCGAGCAGGCGCATGCCCAGTCGGTACGCACCCGGGGTGTCTGCGCGATCGACATAACGACCGATGACGAGGTCATTTAAGATTCGATGTGCAGTCGAAGGGTGCAGTCCCGTGGAGCGTGCGAGTTGCTTCAGACTTACCGGGTCGGAGTGGGTTGACAGCGCGTCGAGTAAAGCCATCATGCGCTCGATGACTTGTATTGCGGTCGGCGCTCGCCCAGCGCCGCGTAGCGTGCTATTGGATACGGTGTCCGGCGAGGAAATAAGAGTCGTTGTGTGACGCGGCATTATTGACGTTTTATATCACGATACGAAAAAGAGTCGCATTCGTCGCAAATGAAAGTGGGGCTCTTTGTTACCTGCCTGGTTGACGCGATGCGGCCGGAAATAGGATTCGCTTCACTTAAGCTTCTGGAAGCCGCGGGTTGTGAAGTCATCGTGCCGGAGGCACAAACCTGCTGCGGACAACCCGCCTACAACTCCGGCGACGCGGCGCATGCGCGTGAACTGGCCGCGAAAACACTGCGCGAATTCGAGTCGTTCGACTACATGGTCGTTCCGAGCGGCTCGTGCGCCGCGCAACTCAAGATCCACTTTCCGCGACTGCTGCAAGATGATGCGCAGCTTGTTGCTCGCGCCCGGCGACTCGCTGCAAGAACGTACGAGCTGACTGATTTTCTGACCAACGTAGCGGCGCGGCGCGGGCCGTCAACGACTTTCAGCAGGCGCGTTACCTATCACGATTCGTGTAGCGGCCTGCGCGAGTTGGGGATCAAGACGCAGCCGCGCGCGTTGCTGGCCTACGCTGGCGTTGAACTCACCGAGATGAAGGACTGTGAGCAGTGCTGCGGCTTCGGCGGCGCCTTCGCAGTCAAATACGGCGACATCTCGGGCGCGATCGTCGACGAGAAATGTCGTCACATCCAGGCAAGCGGTGCCGACACCGTGGTGCTCGGCGACCTCGGTTGCATCTTGAATATCGAGGGCCGGTTGCAGCGGCTTGGCGACGACACAACGCGTGTGCTTCACGTCGCGCAAGTGCTGGCGGGAGAGGCCTAGTGCAGGTTCAAAGCATGCACTTCAAACAGCGCGCAGGGCAGAAGCTTGCCGACGTGCGCCTGCAAAAGAATCTGAAGAAGCTTGCCGAGAAGTTCGTCATCGCGCGCACGGCGGCGGTGGTCGAGCTCGATGACTTTGAAGCAACGCGTGAGGCGGCGGTAGAGCGTCGCAATCGCGTGCTCGCAAATCTCGATCAGTGGTTGCAGACGTTTGAGCGCAATGCGACAGCCCGTGGTGCCACCGTGCTCTACGCAGAAACTGCGGAAGAGGGCGCGCGCTTGATCGTCGAAATCGCAACCACGCATGGCGTTCGCAAGGTCATCAAGTCGAAGTCGATGGTGTCCGAGGAAATCGGACTGAACCATGCATTCGAAGCCGCCGGGATCCGGCCGGTCGAAACTGACCTTGGCGAATACATTCTGCAGATAAACGACAACGAAGCGCCGTCGCACATCATCGCGCCGGTGATCCACAAGGACAAGGAAGAGATCTCGGACTTGTTCGCGCGCGCGCACGCGACTTCGCGCAAAACCGAAATCACACAGCTGACGCGCGAAGCGCGCGACGTGCTGCGCAGCCATTTTTTGTCGGCCGACATGGGCGTGACAGGTGCCAACTTTCTGATTGCTGAAACGGGCTCGGCGGCCGTCGTGACCAACGAAGGTAACGAGGGAATGTGCACCATCATGCCCAGGGTGCATGTGGTGCTGACCGGAGTCGAGAAGGTGTTGCCGACGCTTGAGGATCTGGCGACGCTGATGCGGCTTTTGCCGCGCTCAGCAACCGGGCAGCAGATTTCGAACTATCTGTCCCTGCTCACCGGGCCTCGCCGCGAGGGCGACGGCGAAGGGCCCGAACACATGTACTACGTGCTATTGGATGCCGGGCGTACCCGACTGCTCGGCAGTGAATTTCAGGAGATGTTGCGCTGTATTCGCTGCGGTGCGTGCATGAATCATTGCCCGGTGTACCAAAAAGTCGGTGGTCACGCGTACGGCTGGGTGTATCCGGGCCCAATGGGTGCTGTGCTGACGCCGAATTACGTTGGACTGGAAAAAGCACTTGATCTGCCGCAGGCGGCGACATTCTGCAATCAGTGCAGCGTCGTGTGTCCCGTGAAGATTCCTTTGCCCGATTTAATGCGCAAGTTGCGCGAACACCAATGGGAGCGCGGGTTGCAACCATGGCCTGAAAAATTGGCCATTGCTGCCTGGGCATTCGCCGCGAAACGTCCGATGCTTTATGCGTTCATCACTAAATGGGCAATACGGCTGCTGACGCGAATGGGCGGTCACGACCGCCGACTTCGATCATTGCCGCTAGGTGCGGGCTGGACTTCAAGCCGCGATTTTCCGGCGCCTAGCGGCCGCACGTTTCGCGAGTTGTATCGTGCACGTATCACTGCTCACGGCCGCACGCGTGCGTAGCGCGCGCCGGTGCGACTACCGGTCGACCGCCACAGCGCGATGGAGTCGACGCGCCAGTTGATGGGCGCAACGCGTACCGATTCGAAGTGCCTGACTCCGTGCAGCAGTGTCACGTGGGGCGCAAGCGGGCGCCGATCGTAGTCGACTCCAGCACTCTCAAGCACCTGGCGCGTGCTCTGGGCGAGTTCTAAAAGGGGCTTGGCGTCTGGACTGGCTGCATCCGAACCGATCCAGACAACGCCTGCTTGCCTGAACCATCCGAGCTGATCGGGTTGCCACATGAAGGACTTGAAACTCAACGCGGCGACCGCGTCGGCAACTGCCAACGCAGGATCGTCGGCGAGGCTGCCGATAAACGCGAGCGTCAGATGCAAATCGTCGACGCGCGTCGCGCGTTGGTGCTCCACGCGTGGCCGATAGTCACTCAGCAAAACTGCCAGCGCTATGCGCGTCGACTCGTCGGGCCAGGCGGCGACAAAGCAGCGCATCGTTTATCCGTTTCTGCGAATTGCTTCAACACATTCCGTGATCAAGCGCGGTCCTGCGTATATAAAGCCGGTGTAGATCTGTACCAGCGACGCCCCTGCCTCGAATTTTTTTACCGCGTCGGCGCCACTCATGATCCCGCCCACCGCGATTATTGGCAGCGCCCCCTGCAGGTGGCTCGACAGCAATTGCACCACTTGCGTTGCGCGTTCGGTTAGCGGGCGGCCGGACAAGCCGCCGGCCTCATCGGCGTGCCGATGCCCTTTTACCGTGTCGCGCACAATGGTCGTGTTGGTCGCTATCACCGCGTCGACTTCGTGTTCGACCAATGCGTCGGCAATTTGCGCCACGGCAGCGTCGGCCAAATCGGGCGCGATCTTTACCGCCAGAGGTACGCGTTTGCCATGCCGGTCCTCCAGTCGTTTGCGTTCTTCGGTCAATCCGGTAAGCAGTCGCGCGAGTTGCCGCACGCTTTGCAGCGAGCGCAGATCCTGAGTGTTCGGCGACGAAACGTTGACTGCTACGTAATCCGCATCGTCATAAACGCGGCGCAGGCACGTCAGATAATCATCCAGCGCGTTTGCGATCGGCGTATCTGCGTTCTTGCCGATGTTGAGTCCGATGATGCCGCCGCCGGCGCGAAACGTTCGATGCTCGCGAACGTTGGTGACGAATTGATCGACACCTTCGTTGTTGAAGCCGAGCCGATTGATGAGCGCCTGCGCGCGAGTCAATCGAAACATGCGCGGCTTGGCGTTGCCCGGCTGCGGTCGCGGAGTCACGGTGCCCACTTCGATGAAGCCAAAGCCGAGGCCGCCCAGCGCGTCGATGTGCGCAGCCGTCTTGTCCAGTCCTGCGGCCAGTCCGACGGGATTCGGAAATTTCAGTCCCATTATGTGCACTGGCGAATCGTTGGCGCGCTTAAATGCAAAGCGCGCGATGCCGAGCGCATGAGCGCGCTGTAGTGCGGCGAGTGACAGCGCGTGCGCAGCCTCTGGGTCGAGCGAAAAGAGCCAGGGGCGCGCTAGTTTGTAGAGCACGACGCTAGGCGCCGATCGGGTCGCTCTGCCGCTCCCAACGTCCGCCCTTCAGCATTTCAACCGGACGAAACGTTGCCTTGTAGGCCATCTTCGGGCTGTCGTAGATCCAATAGCCAAGATAAAGGTACTCAAGCGACAGCGCTTTGCATTGCTCGATCTGCCACATGATGTTGTAAGTGCCGTAACTGGTGGCCAGCTCATCGGGGTCGAAAAACGTATAGACCGATGACAAGCCGTCGTTCAACACGTCGATGATTGAGATCATGCGCAGGGTGCCCACGCCGTCGACCCCGGGTGGAGCTGGATCGCGAAATTCGACCAGCCGCGTATTGACTTTGCTCTGCAAAAGAAACTGCGAGTACTGCTCTCGGCTGTCGTTGTCCATCCCGCCGCCTGAATGGCGCGTCGACTGGTAGCGCAGGTACAAATCGTAGTGCTCATGATCGAACGCGAGCGACGCAACACGCGACGTCAATGCCCGATGCCGCAGCCACGCTCGTCGCTGGGTGCGATTGGCCTCGAACTTCGCGACTGGAACGCGGACAGGCACACACGCGCGGCAGCCGTCGCAATACGGGCGATAGGTGAAGATTCCGCTGCGGCGAAAACCCATTTTGACCAACTCGCTATAGACATCCGCGTTGATCAGATGTGCCGGAGTTGCAACTTGTGAGCGCGCCTGTCGATGCTCCAGATAGCTGCAGGGATAAGGCGCGGTTGCGTAAAACTGCAACGCCGAGAATGGCAGCTCTTTGAGATTGGCCACGTCAGTCGGTTAAATTCGAGTCGCCATTGTCTAGTCGAGATTCGAGTCGCCTCGGGTCGGCAAACTAATCAGCTAGGCGAAAATTATCCAGCAGTGCGTTGAGCGGGCGTCCGGCATATTCCCGCCAGGCGATCGGTGCAGCGCGCACTGAAGTCTGAAGATGCGTCATGAAATCTGTTCGCGAAATTTCGCGCGCTCCGAGTGAAGCGAGGTGCCGCGTGTTCTGCTGGCAGTCTATCACCCGCACTTGCTCGGCTCGCAGCAATCGCACCAGCGCGGCAAGTGCGATCTTCGAGGCGTCGGTTGCGTGAGAGAACATCGATTCGCCATAGAACATCCGGCCCAACGCCACTCCATATAGGCCGCCGACCAAGCGGCCATCGATCCATACTTCCATCGAATGCGCCAGGTTGCGTCGATGCAACTCGGTGTAGGCAGCGGTCACCGGGTCGGTAATCCACGTGCCTGCGTCTGCATCGCGCGGCCCGGCACACGCGCGAATCACCGCGTCGAAAGCTCGATCGAGCCGTAGTTCGATCGAAGTCTCGCGGACTGCCCTGCGCAGTGTCTTTGCAAAGCTGCGCGAAATCTTGAAGTCTTCGGTGAAAAGAACCATTCGTGGATCGGGTGACCACCACAGTACCGGCTCGGCATCGGAGTACCACGGAAAAATTCCCTGGGGATAAGCGATCAACAGACGTTCGGCCGTCAACTCCGCGCTAGCAGCCAACAATCCGTTGGGTACTTGCAGCGCGGCGGCGACCGGCGGGAACGGCTGCCCCGGCATCAGCCAGGGAATCATGCGCGCGGAAGGTGCACCGGCGCAGCCGCCTGCTCGAGGGCGCGTGTATATGTGCCGAACTCACCGCGCGCGCGATCAGCGAAAAAAAGCTCGAGTGTGGTCGACACCGTACGAAACGCGATTTCGGCCCATGGTACGTCGCGCTCGGAGAACAGCCGCACATCGAGACTTTCGGTGCCGATGGAAAATTCCGTATCAAGCAACTCGGCGCGGAAAAATATGTGGACCTGCTGCACATGCGGTACATCGATCATCGAAAAGAGCGGACCTAAAATGACCCGCGCGCCAGCTTCTTCAACGGTTTCCCGCACCGCGCCGGCACCGGTGCTCTCTCCGGTTTCCATGAAGCCGGCAGGCAGAGTCCACTTGCCAAGACGCGGCTCGATTGCGCGTTTGCACAGCAGAATTTGATCGCCCCACACTGGAATGGTGCCAACAACGGGCCTTGGATTTACGTAGTGCACGGTGCCACAATGAGCGCAGCATTCTCGCAGTCGATTGTCCCCGGGAGGGATCTGAGAAAAAGTGGCGTTACCGCAGACGGAGCAATACATCAACAGATAAAAAAAGGGCGGGCAAATGCCCGCCCCATTAACGTTACACGCTCTTAGCGCGCGCTACCGCGGCGAAACAGATTAACGATCGCCAACAGAATAACCGCACCCAAGAGCGACACGACCAGGGCGCCTACGCTGAGGGAGCCCTGATTAATGGTCGGTACGCCAACCAGTGGAGAAATCAGCCAGCCGCCGAGCATTGCGCCGACGATGCCCACGATGATGTTCAGAAAAATACCCTGCTGCCCATCCGTGCGCATAATCATGCTCGCTACCCAACCGATCAAACCGCCGACAACCAGCCAAATGATGAAATTCATTTTTCACTCTCCCGGTTAAATGTGACTTAAAGCAATGGAAAGTTTGCCACAGGTAGGCCATGCTCAACGCAAATCTGACAAACGGCAAGTGTCTTTATTGGGCAACTGACGCAATTATCATTCCAGATTATGGCGCTGACGCAACTGTGGATTTCTCCGTTTGGACTGGCCAGCATCGTGCTCGCCATTGTTGGCTTCCTGATGATCTTCTCGGGCGTGGTATCGCTATTGCGGTTGCGGCCGTTTCGTTTTGTTTCGCGCATTGTGTTTGGAGTGTTGCTGCTGGGGCTGGGTGCGGCTGCCGCCACGATCGCCGTCGGCACGCATGGATATACCGCGCTGACACGAGAAGAAATGGCGGCGACGTTGCTAGTGCACCCGGCAGGGCCGCAACGTTTCACGGCCACGGTGCGCTTTCCCGATCTGCGCGAGGTCAAATTCGAGCTTGCCGGCGACGAGGTGTATGTCGACGCCCAGATTCTCAAGTGGAAGCCGATCGTCAACGTGTTCGGGCTGCACACGGCCTACGAGCTCGATCGTATCGCGGGTCGCTATCGCGCGATCGACGACGAGCGCGCTGCGCCCCGCACCGTCTTTGCGCTGAGTCGTGACAAGCCGCTCGACCTGTTCGACCTGCGACGACGCTACGCTTTCCTGGCGCCGCTGTTGGACGCGGAATATGGGTCGGCAAGCTATGTCGCCGTGTCTCGCCCCGCGGAATTGGAGGTGCGGGTTTCAACC
Organism: Burkholderiaceae bacterium; assembly: GCA_013695705.1. Lineage (GTDB taxonomy): Bacteria > Pseudomonadota > Gammaproteobacteria > Burkholderiales > Burkholderiaceae_F > JACCZX01. Next base: position 8,377 of record JACCZX010000072.1, read on the forward strand.
ACGGGCCTGCTGCTGCGAGAGGTCAAGCCGCCCGCGCAGTAACGCGCCGCTGCGCGTGTGCGCGCCGCGCCGCCGCGACGACCCAGCGCGCCGCTGCGTCGACGCCTTTGCCACCGCTGATTGCTTTCATTGCGTTGGCCGTGAGCGTATTGCGCAGCTTTGCGTTGTTTATCAATTCGGCAAGATTCTTCGCCAGCGTCGCGGCGTCGACATTTTCGATCCATACCACCTTGGCTGCGTCGGAGACATCGAGATGTGTTCCGAGCAACCACGCCTCGTAGATCGTGCCGGGCACCATCAAAATCGGGGTGCCCAGAGCGCCTGCTTCCTGCGTTGCATTCGACCCCTCCGTGACCGCCACGTCCGCGGCGCGCACGTAGGTAAGCATCTGGCGCGGTGCCAGCGTTGGCATTACCGAGACCCATTTTGGCAATCGCTCTGGTACACCCGGCGCTCGCAATTCGTTGCGGTGGTTGACCGACGTGAGTATCAGCCGGACACGCTGCTGCTTGCGCAGCGCACGAACCGCACCGACCACTGCGGCCAGCACCTGCTCGCCAAATACGCGGCCGAACGACATGCCGCGCGGTGAATACAGTACGATTTTCTCGTCAGCAGGGAAGCCGAGTGCGGCGCGCGCCGCACGTCG
>JACCZX010000100.1 GCA_013695705.1 Burkholderiaceae bacterium
TGCGCGCCGAGACGTTCCGCCGACTGGCCGCTGGCGCAGCCGTACCCGGCTACAAGATGGTCGAAGGGCGCAAGGGCAATCGCAAGTGGGACAACACCGACGTTGTTGAGACACAGCTGGTTGAGGCTGTTGGCGGCTCTGCTTACAAGACGGAGCTGATAAGCGTCGCCGACGCTGAGAAGAAGTTGAAGAAGAGCCACCCGACGGTTTGGTTGGCTGTAGCAAAGAGCATCACGCAATCCGCAGGTAAGCCGACTGTGGCGAAGGCCGAAGACAAGCGGCCCACCTACAACGGCGCGGCATCCATTGACGATTTTTCAACTGTAGAGGGAATGTAATGGCACAAATCAAATTGCTAAAAGTTCGTTTGGCGTTTCCGCAACTGTTCGTCCCGAAGGCCATCAACGGCGGCTCGTCGCGTTACAGCGCCGCGCTGATTATCGACCCTAAGTCACAGGCGTCGAAAGACATTCGCGCGCAGATGCTTGCCGCTGCCAAGGGCAAGTTCGGCGACGACAAGGGCGAAGCTGTTCTGACGAAGCTGACGAAAGAGAACCGCGTCTGTTATAGAACCGAAGAGCGCGCGAACAAAGAGGGCGACGTATACGAGGGGTTTGCGGGGATGCACTCGCTGAACGCCGCGAACAAAGTCCGACCCCTTGTCATTGACGCGGACCGCACACCCCTGACAGCCGAAGATGGCCGTCCGTATGCGGGTTGCGTGGTCAACGCGATCGTCGAAGTGTGGGCGCAGAACAATCCTGATCCGACGATTGGTCGCAGGTTGAATTGCACCTTGCTCGGCATTCAGTTCGCGGGCGACGGGGATGCCTTCGGCGGCGCAAGTGTTGCGTCCGTTGATAGCTTCGAGGCGGTTAGCACGGGTTCCGACGCCGACGATCTTATCTAAGAGTGTTCAGATTGAAGGGCTGTTCGCGTTTTTGCGAACAGTTCTTTTTTATGAACACACTTACGAAGAGTTGTACCAAGTGCGGCGCAGATAAACCGCTGCCGGATTACTACGCGGACCCTAAGTGTCGAGACGGCCTTGCGCATTGGTGCAAGGTGTGCGCGCTCGCGCATGCGCGGGACTACCGCGTGAGTAACCCGGAACGGGTAGCCGCCAAGAATAAGCGCTGGCGCGAGGCAAACCGCGATCATGCGGCGTCAACGAAACGCGCGTACCGGGAGGCGAACCGCGAGAAGGTGGCGGCTGCGGACAGCGCATGGCGTGCCGCCAATCCGGAGCGACAAATAGATTATCAACGCCGGTACACCTACGGCACAGACGGTCGTGACCTGCTGGCCTCTCAGGGTGGCTTGTGCGCTATCTGTGCGTGCGACCTAGCCAGCCTGCCCCCAAATCAACAGCATCTAGACCACTGTCACGAAACGAAGCGCGTGCGCGGCTGGCTGTGTCACGGCTGTAACACCGGGATAGGAAAGCTAAAGGACGATCCCGCCCTGCTGCGGGCGGCGCTCGCCTACTTGGAGACGGCATGACGACGCTGTACTACGATCTTGAAACCTTTTCCGCTACTCCGATTCGCGCGGGTACGTATCGCTACGCCCGCGACACGGAAGTAATGCTTGTCGCATGGGCGATCGACGACGGCCCGGTGCGCGTCGACGAAGGCATCGGCGAGGATTTCAAAAACGCTTTTCTAAGCTGTGACGAACTGGTTGCGCACAACGCCCAATTCGACCGCGTTGTGTTGGCCGCGCACGGGTTGAAGCGCGACATAAAAGCGCACCGATGCACTATGGCGCAGGCACTTGCCCACTCCCTGCCCGGTGGCCTCGATGCACTGTGCACTTTGCTCAAGGTTCCGCAAGACCAAGCAAAGCAGAAGAACGGCAAGCAGCTGGTACAGCTGTTCTGCAAGCCCCGGCCCAAAAACATGAAGCTGCGCCGCGCGACCTACGAGACGCACCCCGACGAGTGGCTGGACTTCTGCAAGTACGCCGCGCAGGACGTGGAAGCGATGCGCGTGGTGCGCCAGAAGATGCCGACGTGGAACTACAAAGGCGAGCACCTTACGGTGTGGCACCTTGACCAGCTGATAAATGATCGCGGTGTAGCGGTTGACCTTGGTCTGAGCCAAGCCGCTGTAGAGCTGATGGCTTCACAGCACGAGAAGATGGCCGAAGAAACGGCGCTCGTGACTGAGGGCGAAGTGGAGTCGGCGACCAAGCGCGCACAGCTGTTGAAGTACATCCTGAAAGAGCACGGAGTCAGCCTGCCGGACATGAAGGCGGCAACGCTCGAACGGCGCGTGAACGACGAGACGCTACCGCAGGCGGTGCGTGATCTGATCGCGCTGCGCTTGGAATCGGCGCTCACGTCGGGCAAGAAGCACAAGGTTGTGCTCGCGTCGCACACGGACGGGCGACTGCGCGGGCTGTTGCAGTTCTGCGGCGCGGCGCGCACGGGTCGCTGGTCTGGGCGCGTGTTCCAGCCGCAGAACCTACCCCGCCCGCCGAAGTACCTGGACGGCGACGCCTACGACGCAGCTGTTGAGGCGATCAAGAACGGCACAGCCGCCACCGACTACGACTCGCCGCTCGAAGTGGTGTCGGCGACGGTGCGCGCGGTGCTGGTCGCGCCGCCCGGTAAGAAACTGTTGGTGTCTGACTTGTCAGCCATTGAGGGCAGATGTCTGGCTTGGCTGGCAGGGGAACGGTGGGCTTTGGACGCTTACGCATCAGGGCAGGATATGTACAAGCTCGCGTACTCCATGTCGTTCGACGTGCCGATGAGCGAAGTGGGCGACGCGGAGCGCCAGATTGGGAAGGTTCAGGTTCTTGCGCTTGGTTACCAAGGCGCAGTCGGCGCGGTGCGCGCGATGGCCGGCGACAAGGCCGACAAGTGGACAGATAAATACATAGTCGACGGCATCGTCAAGCCGTGGCGAGCGGCCAACCCAAACATCGTGCGCTTTTGGTACGCGCTCGAAGACGCCGCGCGACAGGCTGTTACCTACCCCGGCGTGCCGTATGTCGTCGGCATGCTCAAGCTGCAACGCGACGGCGCGTGGCTCCGTATCCGCTTGCCGTCCGGTCGCTGCCTGTGTTACCCCCAACCCGCGCTCGAAGACGGCGTTGTTAGTTATATGGGGGTTAATCAATATACGAGACGTTGGGAAAGGCTAACAACGTATGGCGGCAAGCTCGCAGAAAATGTTACCCAAGCGGTTGCTAGGGACATCCTTGCGCACGGGCTGTTGAAGGCAGAGCGCGCGGCATATTGCCCGGTCCTTACGGTACACGACGAGGTGATCTGTGAAGTCCCCAACACAGACGCCTACACCGTCGAACAGTTGATCGAGTTCATGGCTGACTCTCCCCCGTGGGCGGGCGACCTTGTTCTAGCCGCCGCTGGCTTCGAGTGCACGAGGTATCGCAAATGAACGTGCTGTGCATAGCCTGCAAAGAGGACAAACCAGCAAG
>JACCZX010000126.1 GCA_013695705.1 Burkholderiaceae bacterium
GTCATGGGATGCGTCGTCAACGGCCCGGGTGAAAGCAAGCACGCGAACATCGGCATCAGTCTGCCGGGCTCTGGCGAAGCGCCGGTAGCACCTGTGTTTGTCGACGGCGTTCGCACCGTCACGCTGAAGGGCGATCACATTGCCTCAGAGTTTCAGCAGATCGTCGATCAGTATGTACGCCGTACGTACTCCGCTGCCGCGTTGCACTAATCACTGAAAATGGCGCGCGAACGGATTGCTGCGGTACGCGGCATGAACGACTTGTTGCCGGCGCAGGCGCCGCTATGGGAATGGTTCGAAGCGCGCGTTGCCGACTGGGTGCGCTCGTACGGCTATCAGCTGATTCGCACCCCGGTCCTCGAACACACCGAACTGTTCGTACGCGGCATCGGCGAGGTGACTGACATCGTCGAGAAGGAAATGTATACGTTCGAAGCTCGCTCGAGCAGCGAGAAGCTGACGCTGCGGCCCGAATTCACCGCCGGCACCGTGCGTGCAGCGATCGAGCACAGCCTGACATACGACGCCCCGAAGCGAGTCTGGTCAATGGGACCGCTGTTTCGCCACGAGCGCCCGCAGCGCGGGCGATTTCGGCAGTTTCATCAGGTCAACGTGGAGGCCCTCGGATTTACCGGGCCCGACATCGACGCCGAACAGATCGCGATGCTGGCGCGGCTGTGGAAAATTCTCGGCATCACCAGTGCTCGCCTCGAGATTAATTGCCTCGGGCAGTTGGAGGAACGTGCGCGGCATCGCGTCGATCTGATCTCGTACTTCGAGCAGCGGCGCAAGCTGCTCGACGCTGACTCCGTGCGGCGGCTTACTACGAATCCGATGCGCATTCTGGATTCGAAGAATCCGGCGTTGACGCAGCTGCTGGCGGACGCACCCGAGATCACCGCTTATCTGAGCGATGCATCACGCCGCCACTTTGATGGGTTGCAGGATTTGCTTAATGCCGCGGGCGTTGCGTTTAAAGTAAACCCGCGTTTGGTGCGTGGCCTGGATTACTACAACTTGACGGTGTTCGAGTGGATCACCGACGAGCTCGGGTCACAGGGCACACTTTGTGGCGGTGGTCGCTATGACCCGTTGATCGAACGTTTGGGTGGCAAGCCCACGCCGGCAATCGGATTCGCAATTGGAATGGAACGTGTGATCGAATGTCTGACACAAGCGGGACACATCAACGATGCGGCGCATGTCGACGTGTATGTCGTGCATCAAGGCGGCGTGACGGCGCCGCGGGCGTTTCTCGCTGCCGAACAGCTGCGCGATGCCGGGCTCGACGTGATTTGCCACGCCGGCGAGGCGAGTTTGAAATCTCAAATGAAAAAGGCCGACACCAGTGGCGCGGAGTTCGCGGTCATTATTGGCGAAAACGAAGTCGCGGCGGACTCAGCCACGGTCAAGGCGCTGCGTACGCCGTCCGCAGAGCAGCGTATCGTGCCGCTCCAAATCTTGGCCGACACTCTGATCGACGCGCTCGTGCAGGCTGACCAGTAAACAACGGACATCTGATGGCTTACGACTTACAGGAACAAGAGCAGATCGATGAGCTCAAGGCTTGGTGGGACAAGTACGGCAATCTGATATTGACCGTCCTTACGATCGTGCTGCTTGGATTTGCGGCGTTCAACGGCTGGCGCTGGTATCAGCGCGATCAAGCCGAACAGGCGGCGGGTGTGTATGCAGAGCTCGGGCGTGCGATGACTGCGCGCGAAACCGAGCGCGTGAACACTCTCAGTACGGCGCTGACCGACAAGTATGGCCGCACGGCTTATGGCCCGATGGCGGCACTGCAAGCCGCGCGGTGGTACGTCGAAAGCGGTGATGCCGCGGCGGCGCGCGCTCGTTTGCAGTGGGTGGTCGAACATTCCGATCAGGCCGAGATCGTTGCGATTGCAAGAGTTCGACTGGCGGGCGTTCTGCTCGACGAAAAAAATTACGAAGAAGCGCTGAAGGTGCTGGATGGCGCGGCTGCAACGGTGCATGCAACCGCGATTGCCGACCGTCGAGGCGACATCTTGTTCGCGCAGAATAAGATCGATGAGGCGCGCGTCGCGTATCGCGACGCGTTAGCCAAGGCAGACGCACAGCATCCGCTGCGGCAGTTGATCCAGTTGAAGCTCGACGCGTTGCCGGCCGCAGCCGTCACGTCGTAAGAGTGCGGCCGATGCCATTACATTTAAGTCGATCAAATGCGGCGGCGTTAGTGTTGGCGACGTCATTCTGCCTGCTTGCCGGCTGCGCATGGTTGCCGTCGTGGCTCGGGGGGCCGTCTTCCCGGGCGGCACAACCGACTGCGCTTACCGACATCAGACCCCAGCTAACTACGCGTGTTGCGTGGCGCGCGTCGGTAGGCGCGGGGCGCAATGCGGTGCTGCAGCCGGCAGTGACCGAAAACGCCGTGTATGCCGCGGCAGCCGACGGCGCTGTCATGCGGCTGGCACCCGATTCCGGGCAGGTGACATGGCGTGCCGACACCAAGGCTCGCATCAGTGCCGGTGTCGGCACCGATGGGTTTACGGTCGCTGTTGCCAGTTTGCGCGGCGAGGTCATCGCATTGGGCGCCGATGGCAAGGAGTTGTGGCGCACGCAGGTTGGCGGTGAGATGCGCTCGCCGCCGCTGGTCGGACGCGGGCTGGTCGTGGTTCGTTCGACCGACTATCGAATCACCGCGCTCGACGCCGCGAGCGGCAAGCGCCGTTGGACATATCAGCGCGCGGGTGTCCCGCTCACCCTTCGCAGCTTGACTGAGATGGTGTATGCGGGCGATCTGGTGATCGCTGGATTCCCCGGAGGCCGACTGATTGCACTGGGTAGCGCCAATGGTGCGGTACGTTGGGACGTTGCTGTGTCCGAACCGCGTGGCGCCACCGAGGTCGAGCGTCTGGCGGACGTGGTCGGTGCGCCGCTGGTGCTCGGCAATGAAGTGTGCGCGGCGTCGTATCAGGGCCGCATCGCGTGTGTCGATGCAGCCACCGGCAATCTGCGTTGGTCGAGTGAAATTTCGGCCGGCACCGGGCCGGCGGCCGACGAGCGACGCGTCTATGTTGTCGATTCCAAATCGAACATGGTCGCGTTCAACCGCGCCGCGGGTTCGACTGCATGGCGTCAGGAGCTTTTATTGAACCGCGATTTATCGGCGCCACTGGCGTTACGCCGCGCGATTGTCGTCGGCGATTTCGCCGGTGTCGTGCATTTGCTGTCGCCTGAGGATGGCTCGTTCGTTGCGCGCGTTTCGCTGCCGGCGGAAATCGTTGCCACACCGCGCGCGCTCGGTGGCGGCGCGTTGGTGCAAGCGCGCGACGGCACCGTCGTTTTAATAACAACGGAATAGAAGCCGGCGCTGCGCGCCGGCGACTGGCTAATGAAACCCGTTGTTGCGATCGTCGGGCGGCCCAACGTCGGCAAGTCGACGCTGTTCAATCGGCTGACGCGCACACGCGCGGCGATCGTGGCCGATTTTCCGGGCCTGACTCGCGATCGTCACTATGGCGAAGGCCGGATTGGGCCGCGCGATTACATCGTGATCGACACCGGCGGCTTCGAACCTGTCAACGCCGAGGGCATCGTGCGCGAAATGGCGGCGCAAACGGAACAGGCGATCGCCGAGTGTGACGTCGTGATTCTGGTGCTCGACGCGCGCGATGGGCTCACGGCGCAAGACTCCAGAATTGCCGCCCGATTGCGCGTCGCCGGTCGGCCGATCGTGCTTGCGGTCAACAAATCTGAGGGTTTGACGGAGCAGGCTGCGGCCGAATTCCACGAGCTCGGCCTGGCCGAACCGTGGCTGATTGCGGCAGCACACGGCGACGGCGTAGCGCAACTGATGGAAATCGCGCTCGCCCCGTTCGTCGAAACCGGCTCCGACGAATCGGTCGACGAAGGTGATGCAGACCGGCGCATTCGAGTTGCCGTCATTGGCCGGCCGAACGTTGGCAAATCAACTTTGGTCAATGCACTGCTAGGTGAAGAGCGCTTGATCACCTTCGACCAGCCGGGCACGACGCGCGACTCGATTGAGATCGAGTTTGAATTCGACGGCCAGGTCTTTACGCTGATCGACACCGCTGGCCTGCGCCGGCGCGGCAAAGTGTTCGAGACGATTGAAAAGTTTTCAGTGGTCAAGACGCTGCAGTCGATCGCCAACAGCAACGTGGTGATCTTGTTGCTCGATGCAGCGTCCGAAATTGCCGACCAGGACGCACACATTGCCGGCTTCGTGCTTGAAAGCGGCCGCGCGATGGTGGTGGCGGTCAACAAGTGGGACGGGCTCGACTCCTATCAGCGCGAACAGATCACGCGCGAGATAGAACGCAAGCTGCACTTCCTGCGCTGGGCGCGCTTCCATCAAATTTCTGCGCGTAAACGCACCGGGCTTAAAGCGCTGATGAGGTCTGTTGCCGAAGCGTATCGCGCCGCGTTCGTGAGACTGCCGACTCCGAAGCTGACGCGGGCACTGATTGCCGCAGTCGAGCGTCAACAACCGGCGCGCGCGGGACACTCGCGCCCGAAGCCGCGGTACGCGCATCAGGGCGGCCACAATCCGCCGATCATCGTCGTGCACGGCAATTCGTTGGGCCAGGTGTCTGATACCTATCGCCGCTACCTGGAGGGGCAGTTTCGAGAACAATTTGAGCTGACTGGCACACCGTTGCGGGTCGAGTTTCGAACTAGCAATAACCCGTACGTTGACAAGTAGGTCGCGCGCAACATTGCATGGTCTGTTGGTCTCAATGCGCAACATCGATGGCGCTTGGTGCAATTCAATCGTCGAGCTGCTCGGCTCGCCAAGGTCCAGCTTTTGCTTTACATTGAATTCAGTCGATCGATCACCAAGTGGGTCTTTGACCATGTCGATCGACCGACTCATTCACTCTTCGGTTCGGGCCTCGAACCGCATTCGAACAAGCGTGTCAAAGCGCTGGAGAAATAATGACTGCCAAAGGGCAATTGCTACAAGACCCGTTTTTAAACGCGCTGCGTAAGGAACACATTCCGGTCTCGATCTATCTGGTCAATGGCATCAAGCTGCAGGGCCAGGTGGAGTCGTTCGATCAATATGTGGTCTTGTTGCGCAATACTGTGACGCAGATGGTTTACAAGCACGCCATTTCGACCGTGGTGCCCGCGCGTCCGGTCAATCTGGCTGCGGAGCCCGAAGCCTGAGCGTCTCCCAAGTTGAATCGCGGCGCGCGCAGGACTCGACGCGTGCGCTGCTGGTCAGCGTCGCTATTGGGCGGCGCGACGATCCTGACTCTGCTGCGGAACTGAAGCAACTCGTCGTCTCGGCCGACATCGAACCGGTTGCGTTAGTCAACGTGCGGCGAGATCGGCCGGATGCCGCGTACTACATTGGCAGCGGGAAGGTGGAAGAACTGAAGCTCGAGGCTACGGCTGCCAACGCGGGTCTGGTGATCTTCGACGTTGCGCTCTCACCGGCACAGCAGCGCAATCTCGAGCAAGCTCTAGGCTTCTGGGTTCTCGATCGCACAGCGCTGATTCTTTATATCTTCTCGCAGCGGGCACAGAGCCGTGAAGGCAAACTGCAGGTCGAGCTTGCGCAGCTGGAACATTTATCGACACGGCTGGTGCGCGGATGGTCGCACTTGGAGCGGCAACGCGGCGGATTGGGAAAGACCGGCGGCCCAGGCGAGAAGCAGATCGAGCTCGACCGCCGCATGATCGGCGTCAAAGTGCGTCGACTGCGCGAGAAGCTTAAGCAATCGGAAAAACAGAGGCGCACGCGCCGGCGCGCGCGAGCGCGCAATCGCGTTGTTTCCGTTTCATTGGTCGGTTACACCAACGCCGGCAAGTCGACGCTGTTCAATGCGCTGACGCAAGCGGGTGCGTATGCTGCGGATCAGCTCTTTGCGACGCTCGACACGACTGCGCGCAAGTGTCAACTCAGTGCCGGCGCAGACAAGGACGCTGGCCACGCGGTGATATCGGACACCGTGGGTTTTATCAGGGGATTGCCGCACCAGTTGATTGAGGCGTTTAAATCGACTCTGGACGAAACCGCCGAAGCCGATCTGTTGCTACACGTGGTCGATGCAGCGTCGCCCGCGCGCGCCGAGCAAATTGCCGAGGTCGAGCGTGTATTGCAGGAAATCGGCGCCGATAAAGTGCCGAGCATCATCGTCTACAACAAGATAGACGTGATCGGCCGCGTGCCGTCAGTCGAGCGTGACGTGCGTGATAACATCGCCGCCGTTTCGGTCAGCGCACAACAAGGTTCGGGTTTGGAACTACTGCGCGCTGCGATCGTCGAATTTGTCGAGCGCTCTAGAAACTTCGATGGCGCGCTGGAAACGGCGATTGACGCCGGAAGAGAAGGCGAAGACGCTTCTCCTTGGCCGAGCGCGGCAGCGTCGCTGAAAGTTGCGCCGTCAATATGACAACTCATGCAAACCGATTGATGAAAAGCGTAGCGGGCACCGCAAATGTTTCGTTGAGCAATGCAGGGGTGCGCTCGTACGTTCAACTCGGTAGGCGCAGGAGTGCGGCGCGCAGCAGCTTTGCATTTATCAGGCATGTCGTATGTCATTGAACGACCCTAAGTGGGGCCGAGGCGCCTCCAACGGCTCCGACGATGAGGGTAAGGAGGAGCCTCGCCCCGAGCCTGAAGCGAAACCGCAGCGTCCCCAACGCCCCAGCGATGGTCCGCCGGATCTTGACGAACTGTGGCGCGATTTCAATCGCCGGCTTTCGAATCTGTTCGGGCGCCGCAACGCCCGGCGTGGCGGCTCCGGCAACAATAACGGCAGCCGCTTTGGCGGCTTTTCTCCGGATGGTAAAGGCGCCGGGCTGGGCCTTGCTGCAGTGCTTGCAGTTATCGCGTTGATCTGGCTTGGCAGCGGCTTTTATATTGTTCCCGAGGGCCAGGTCGGCGTTGTGACGACGTTTGGAAAAGCGTCGGATACGACCACTGCGCCGGGCTTCCGCTGGCGCTTGCCGTGGCCGATACAGAACAACGAGCTGGTGGACATTCTTTCCCTGCGTCGGGTCGAAGTCGGGACCCGCGGGCGACCCGAACGATTAAAAGAAGCGCTGATGCTATCGGACGACGAGAACATCGTCGACATTCAATTTGAAGTGCAGTATCGGATCAAGGATACCGGCGCGCGTGATTATCTGTTTAACAGCCGTAACCCGACCGCCGCTGTGATTCAGTCGGCCGAATCGGCCATGCGCGAAGTCGTGGGCCGCAAGACGATGGATTCCGTGCTGTACGAATCACGGCAGGAAATCGCCGTCGAGGTGCGTCGTCTGATGCAGGACATGCTCGACCGCTACGGCACCGGCATTCTGGTGCAGGCGGTCGCGATTCAGAACGCGCAACCGCCGGAGCAGGTGCAGGCGGCGTTCGATGACGCTGTCAAGGCGGGCCAGGATCGCGAGCGTGAAATCAATCTGGGTCAGGCGTACGCGAACGACGTAGTGCCAAAGGCGCGTGGACTATCGTCACGCTTGCTGCAGGAGGCCGACGGCTACCGCTCGCGCGTGATCGAAACCTCGCAAGGCGACGCATCGCGCTTTCAGCAGATTCTGGTCGAATATCAAAAGGCGCCGCAGGTCACGCGTGATCGGCTGTACATCGACGCCATGCAGCAGGTGTTTTCCAACACCAGCAAGGTGATGGTCGACGTGCGCAACAGCAATCCCCTGCTGTATCTGCCGTTCGACAAATTGATGCAGCAGGCATTGCAGGATTCCAATGCGCCGCGACCGGCGCCGGCGGTGGTACCAGAGCCGGTGCCGGTGCCAGAAACGCGAGGGCGGGAAAATCTGCGCACGCGTGACCGCGATGCGCGCTGAGCTTGTCGGCCGAACACGGAAGATGATGCGATGAATCGAATAGTGGCGTTTGTGGTCGGATTGGTACTGCTGGCGGTGGTAGTGCGCGCCAGCACGTTCATCGTGCAACAGCGAGACTTTGCAATCGTCTTTCAGCTTGGCCAGATCGTGCGTGTGGTGACCGAGCCGGGCTTGTATTTCCGCATTCCGCTGTTGCAGAACGTGGAGTACCAGGATAATCGCATCCTGACGATCGATACGCCGGTGGCGGACCGCGTGCAGACGTCGGAAAAGAAAAATTTGTTGATCGATTCATTCGTGCGCTGGCGCATCATCGAACCCCGCGCTTTTCGCGTCAGCTTCCCGGCCGGAGAGCGCTCCGCGGAGGAGCGTATTAGCACGCTGGTGCGTGATGCTCTAAACCAGGCGGTCAATAAGCGCACGGTCAATGAGATCACGTCGCGTCAGCGCGAGAAGGCGATGGATGAGATTCGCGTCGCGGTGCAGGAAAGCGTGAAGGGACTTGGTGTCGAGATCGTCGATGTGCGTTTAAAGCGAGTTGATTTCGTACCTGAAATCAGCGACTCGGTGTATGGGCGTATGCAATCCGAGCGCAAACGCGTTGCCAATGAGCAGCGCTCGATCGGTTCGGGCGAGGGCGAAAAAATCCGCGCCGATGCCGACCGGCAGCGGGAAGTGTTGCTGGCCGAGGCGTACAGCGCGGCACAGAAAGTCAAGGGCGAGGGCGATGCGCGCGCGTCGGCGATTTACGCCCAAGCATTTGGACAGAACCCCGAGTTTGCGGAGTTCTATCGCACTCTCGAGGCCTACCGCACGACGTTCAAGAACCGCAACGATCTGATGGTCGTCGATCCTTCTTCCGATTTCTTCAAGTACCTGAAAGGCTCGAACGCCAAGGGTGCCACTCGCTAGCGAATGTCTGTCGTCGGCGTAGCTATCGCACTGATGCTTGTGTTCGAAGGACTGATGCCGCTCATGGCGCCGAAGGCATGGCGCCAGATGTTCAGCAAGTTGAGCGAATTGAGCGACGGACAGATCCGCTTCTTTGGCCTGATTGCCGTCTTGGTCGGCGCGCTATTGTTCTGGCTGCAAAGCTAGCCACAATCCTGAGCGATCGTTAATTGCTGCCGGCCGTCCGCACGGGCGGCCATTTCATGCCGCGTTGGCTCCTCCCTGAAAACATCTCCGACGTGTTGCCGCGCGAGGCGCGTCGCGTCGAGCACTTGCGGCGGGCGCTGCTCGATCTGTATCGCGGCTACGGCTACGAGCTGGTTATACCGCCGTTGATCGAGCACACCGATTCGCTGTTGACCGGCACCGGAAACGATCTCGATTTGAGGACCTTCAAGTTGACCGATCAATCGAGCGGCCGATTGCTCGGGCTGCGCGCGGACACCACGCCGCAGGTGGCGCGGATTGACGCGCACATTCTGAATCGGCAAGGCGTGGTGCGCCTGTGTTACGTGGGGAGCGTATTGCACGCGCGGCCAGTCCACCCACTGGCGGCCCGTGAAGTGCTACAGATCGGTGCTGAGTTGTATGGACTGGCCGACCGGTCGGCCGACATCGAAGTGCTCGAGCTGGCAACCGCTTCGTTGCATTTGGCGGGCCTGTCCAAGGTACGGCTCGATCTCGGCCATACTGGCGTCGTGCGCGGCATTCTTGAACTGGCACAAGCGACGACGTCGCTGGTCGACGATTTGCTGGCTTCCCTGAGCGCGAAGGACATCCCGACGCTGCAACAGCAGTCGCTCCCGCTGTCGGGCGATGTGCGCACGGCGTTGCTCGCGCTGGCCCGCCTGAACGGCGGCCCGGAGGTGTTGGACGAAGCGCGCAAGAAACTTCCAGCGACCACCGCGATTACTGCTGCCCTCGACGAGCTCGCCGTCATTGTCGAACGTTGTGGAGCAGATGACGTGTCGATCGATCTATCCGATCTGCACGGCTATCGCTATCACACCGGTGTCACGTTTGCTGTGCATACCGCAGCTTCGCCTCACTCAGTGCTGCGCGGCGGCCGCTACGACGACATCGGGAAAGTATTCGGGCGTGCGCGCCCGGCGGTAGGCTTTTCGATTTACCTGCGCGAATTGGCCGAGCTCGCCCCGGCCGATACGCCGCGCGCGATACTCGCACCGGCCGGCGACGAGGCGCGTCTGCGCGCGTTGATAGCGCAGTTGCGAGCCGCCGGGGAGATCGTCGTGCAAAGTCTGCCGGGTGAAACGCAGCAAGTGCACGAAAGCGAATTCGTATTCGATAGCGTCATCGAACACAGTGCCGGCGCTTGGAAGGTGGTGACGTCGCGCAATAACGGGCAGAAAACTTAATGGTTCAAAACGTAGTGGTCGTCGGCACGCAGTGGGGCGATGAAGGCAAGGGAAAGATCGTCGACCTGCTGTCCGAGAGCGTCGACGGCGTGGTGCGATTCCAGGGCGGACATAACGCCGGACATTCGCTGGTGATCGGCGGCAAGAAGACGATTTTGCGGTCGATTCCGTCCGGAATCCTGCGGCCGGGCCTTGCGTGCTACATCGGCAACGGCGTCGTGCTGTCACCGACTGCGCTGCTGAGCGAGATCGACGAGTTGCAAGCCGCCGGCGTCGATGTGACTTCGCGGCTCTCGGTAAGCGGCAACTGTCCGCTGATTCTCGAATATCACGTGGCGCTGGATCACGCGCGCGAGGTCAAGCGCGGCGCGGCCAAGATTGGTACCACCGGGCGCGGCATCGGGCCTGCCTACGAGGACAAGGTCGGACGGCGCGCCGTGCGCGCGCAGGACTTGTTCGACGCTGCGCAATTCAGCAACGGCGTGCGCGAAGCACTTGACCTGCACAACTTTGTCCTCGAGCACTATCTGCGCGCTCAACCGGTCGATGCGCAAAAGGTGATCGATGAAACGCTTGTGCTGGCCGAACGACTGCGGCCGCTCATCATCGACGTGTCGTATAAATTGAACAGTGTGATGGCAACCGGCGCGCGGCTGCTGTTCGAGGGCGCGCAAGGCGCACTGCTTGACGTCGACCACGGCACCTACCCGTACGTGACATCGAGCAATACGGTGGCGGGCGCGGCCGCGGCCGGCGCCGGAGTCGCGCCGCAGCGGCTCGACTACGTGCTGGGAATCACCAAGGCATATTCGACGCGCGTGGGCTCGGGACCGTTTCCAACCGAGCTGACCGATTCGACTGGTGAACACTTGCGCAATCGCGGACAGGAGTTCGGTTCAGTCACCGGTCGGCCGCGGCGCTGCGGTTGGTTCGATGCGGCCGGATTGAAACGCGCAGTGCAGTTAAACGGCACGACCGGATTGTGTATCACCAAGCTCGACGTACTCGACGGTTTGGCGCGTGTGATGCTCAACACCGGATACACGATGGATGGCAAGGCAGTCGACATTCTTCCGTACGGTGCCGACTCGGTGAGTCGATGCGAGCCAGTTTACGAACAGTTCGAAGGGTGGAGCGAATCGACCTTCGGCGTTCAGCACTGGAAGGATTTGCCCGCCGGCGCACAGCGTTATCTGTCGCGTCTGTCCGAGGTGTTGGGCGTGCCGCTCGATCTGGTGTCCACCGGCCCCGATCGTGATCAAACGATTGTGTTGCGACACCCGTTCGGCGGATGAATCGGAAGTTGTCCGAATCGGATCTTTACGTCGGCTGGGACGAGTATCACGGCTTGATCGAACGGCTGTGCCTTTTAGTGCACGAATCGGGCTGGCGGTTTGATTCGTTGTTATGCCTTGCGCGCGGCGGACTGAGAGTTGGTGACGTGATCTCGCGTATCTACGATGTACCGTTGGCGATTCTGGCTGCGAGCTCGTATCGGGCTGCAGCCGGCACGCGCCAGGGCCAGCTCGACATTGGTGAATACATCACGATGACGAGCAATGCGTTAAGCGGCAAGTTGCTGCTGGTTGACGACCTCGTGGATTCGGGCGTGACGCTGGGGCGCGTAATCGGACACTTGAAGTCGCGCTATCCGGCGATTGAAGAAGTGAGAACCGGCGTCATTTGGTACAAAGCATGCTCGGACTTCAGGCCAGATTTTTTTGTTCAGTATTTGGCAAACAATCCGTGGATACACCAGCCATTCGAGATCTACGACGCAATGGGCGCAGAAAAACTGGTCGAACACCTCAGAAATAAATAATATTTGGCGCCGGCCTCCCGGCCGGCGCTGCTGAACAACTACATGGTGCCCAGGAAGGGACTCGAACCCCCACAGTGTTGCCACCGCTAGGACCTGAACCTAGTGCGTCTACCAATTTCGCCACCTGGGCAAGCAGCGAATTCTATCGTAGACGTTGAGTCGAATAATTACGCGCGCGCCGATGGCGGGCGCAGAAGGATAATGTGAATATAAAAACAAATCGCATCAATAGCGATTCCATCGTCGACACGCTGACCGCGGCGCGCGCGCCGTTGACGCCGGCCGATCTGGCCGAACGGCTCGAACTCGGGCCCGATGATCACGGCACATTCAATCAGCAGATCGAAGAGCTTGAGCGAGCGGGGCGCATCGTGCGCAATCGCGCCGGCTTGCTGCTGGTTGCCGCGCGCGCGAACCTGCTCTCGGGGCAGGTTCAGGGCCATCGGGACGGCTTCGGGTTTCTGATCCGCGACGATGCCGGCCAGGATCTCGTTCTTTCCGAGCACGAGATGAGCAAGGTACTGCACGGCGACCGCGTGCTTGCGCGCATTACCGGTGCTGATCGGCGCGGGCGGCCCGAAGGCGAAATCGTCGAAGTCATCGAGAGCCGCACCAATAGGCTCGTCGGCCGGTTGCTCAACGAGCGCGGCGTCACGATCGTGGTGCCCGAAGATCAGCGTATCGCGCACGACATCCTGATTCCGCCGGGTGGATCGCTGTCGGCCGAGGCAGGCCAGGTGGTGGTCGTTGAAATCCTGCAGCAACCGCAGCGTTACGTGCAGCCGGTGGGGCGCGTGGTCGAAGTGCTCGGAGCGATCGACGATCCCGGCATGGAGATTGAAATCGCGGTGCGCAAGTTCGCGGTGCCGCATGAGTTCTCCGACAGCGCGGTGCAACTCGCGGCGTCGCTGCCCGACGCCGTAATGCAGAAAGATCTGCGCGGCCGGGTCGATCTGCGTGACGTGGCGCTGGTGACAATTGACGGGGAAGATGCGCGCGATTTCGACGACGCCGTTTATTGTGAGCCGATTATCCAATCGCGCCGGCCAGGTGGACGAAATAAGGGATGGCGCCTGATCGTCGCCGTCGCCGATGTCAGCCACTACGTGCAGCCCGGTGACTTGCTCGATCTCGAAGCGCAGAATCGTTCGACGTCGGTTTACTTTCCGCGGCGGGTGATTCCAATGCTGCCGGAAAAGTTGTCCAATGGTTTGTGCTCGCTCAAACCCGAAGTCGATCGCCTGGTAATGGTGTGCGACTGCGTCGTCTCGGCCAAGGGTGCGATCGATGCGTATCAGTTTTATCCGGCGGTGATGCATTCACACGCGCGGCTGACGTACGACGAGGTCTGGGAAGCGCTGTCCGCGCCAGACAGCAAGGAAGCGCAGCGCCTGACACCGGTGCTGCCGCACTTGCAAAATCTGTATGCGCTCTTTGAGTTGCTCAAGCGTGCGCGCGAAGCGCGCGGCGCGATCGATCTCGACAGCACCGAGACCTACATCGTGTGCGATCCCAATGGTCGCATCGAGAAAATTGTGCCGCGTGCACGCAACGACGCGCACAAGCTGATCGAAGAATGCATGCTGGCGGCCAACGTGTGCACGGCGGATTTCATCGAGCGCGGCAAGCAGGCGGCGTTGTATCGCGTACACGAAGGGCCGACGCCCGAGCGCCTGGCCAACGTGCGTACTTTGCTGAAGACGTTGTCGCTGACGCTCGATGGCGGGGACAAGCCCGAGCCGTCGGACTACGCACGGCTGCTGAAGCAGATCAAGCCACGCCCTGATGCCCAGCTGCTGCAGACCGTGCTGCTGCGCTCGATGCAGCAAGCGATTTACAGTCCACACAACTCTGGGCACTTCGGCCTCGCTTACAAGGGTTACACGCATTTCACTTCGCCGATCAGACGGTATCCGGATCTACTGGTGCACCGAGTGATCAAGGCGATGCTCGGCAAGCAAACGTACGTCCCCGAAGTTTCGGTTAACGCAGATGCGGCCGCCGCGCCTGCGGCCGCGCGCGCTGCGCTGCGCGCGTCGCACAGTCGCAAGCCGGCCGCGGGCACCGAAGGCGTTGCGGTGTGGGAAAAACTCGGACTGCTGTGCTCAGCCAACGAGCGGCGCGCAGACGACGCTTCGCGTGACGTCGAGGCGTGGCTCAAGAGCTACTACATGCGCGAACGGGTCGGTGAAACCTACAGCGGCACGGTGAGCTCGGTGGTGCCGTTTGGCGCTTTTATCGTGCTCGACGATTTGTATATCGAAGGCCTGGTGCACGTGTCCGAGCTCGGGTCCGAGTATTTCTTGTACAACGAAGCGTTGCATGAATTGCGCGGCGAGCGCACCGGCCTGCGTTACCGTTTGGGCGACCGTTTGACGGTGCAGGTCGCGCGCGTCGATCTCGAAGCACGTCGTATCGATTTTCGTCTGGTCAAAGGCGATACTCGGAAAACGCTGCTCGCGGCCGGCGCGCCTGACACAAAGGACAAGGACCGCAAGCGCGGCGAGACCGTCGAAGAGCGGCGCGCAAGACAGGCAAAAGTGGAACGTCGTCAGGTGCGACGCGGGCAATTGCACAAGATCGGCAAGAAGGGTGTTCGCGGGCGCGACAGCAAGGTGCGCGCCGCGAAGCGTGGACGTTGATGTCCACGCGTGTGCTCGCAGGCTTTCACGCGGTCGGCGCTCGATTGCGTCACGCGCCCCAGTCGATTGAAATGATCTACGTTGACGCGCGCCGCCGCGACGCCCGCATGCGCGACTTGCAGCAGCGTGCAAAGTCGCTTGCAGTGGCCGTCACCGCTGTCGATATCGACAAATTGCGCTCGCTGGCTGGAGAAGCACCTCATCAAGGTGTCGTCGCGATGGCCTCGCAGCTTGAGCAAGCGGTATCGCTGGACGATGTGCTCAATCGTGTTGACGCGAGCACCTTGCTGCTGCTGCTCGATGGCGTTACCGATCCACGCAATTTAGGCGCTTGCCTGCGTGTGGCCGACGCCGCGGGGGTGAGTGCGGTGATAGTTCCGCGTGATCGCGCGGCGGCGCTGACGCCGTCGGCCCTGAAGGCGGCGGCGGGTGCTGCCGAGACCGTTCCGCTGATTGCGGTGATCAATCTTGCGCGCGCAATGGACGACCTGCGCGATGTCGGCGTTCGACTCATAGGCGCGGCCGCAGAGGCCGAGCGGTCGTTGTACGAAATCGATCTGAGCGGACCCTTGGCGTGGGCACTCGGCTCCGAGGATCTAGGACTGCGCCGCCTGACACGCGAGCGATGCGACGTTCTGGCGCGCATTCCGCTTACGGGTCACGTGGAAAGTTTGAACGTGTCGGTCGCCACCGGCATCTGCCTGTTTGAATCGATCCGACAGCGCGGCTCGACACCGCCCGCTTGATCACGATCGACAACGTCAACGCGGCGCGGCAGTGTCTATCGCGGGCGCAGCGTGTCGCGGTATTAACCGGGGCCGGCGTCTCCGCCGAGAGCGGCATCCCGACTTTTCGTGATGCGCTGACCGGCCTGTGGGCGCGATTCGACCCGATGAAGCTCGCGTCCGAGGATGGCTTTCGCGCTGATCCGCCGCTGGTGTGGCGGTGGTACGCGTGGCGGCGCGAGCTCGTTGCCAAAGCGCTTCCGAATGCCGCTCACTACGCACTGGCATCCGCGCAGTTGCGGTTCGCTGCGTTCGATGTGATTACGCAAAATGTTGACGGCCTGCACGCTCTTGCGGGCAGTGCTTCAATTGAGTTGCACGGGAGCATCGTGCGGACGACCTGTCTGGCGCGATGTGGCTTCGTCGAGAATGATCCGCAGCTTTTGCCGCCCGGCGAACCGCCGCGCTGCCCACAGTGCGGCGATTGGCTGCGCCCCGGCGTTGTGTGGTTCGGCGAGATGCTTGAGGTGGCGATGCTTCAACATGCCGAGCGCATAGCATCCGAGTGCGACGTAATGCTGGTGGTAGGTACTTCCGGCCTGGTCTACCCGGCCGCCGCACTGCCGGCGCTGGCGATGCGCCACGGCGCCAAAGTGGTTGTCGTCAATCCGAGCGAGAGCGAGCTTGATCAGAGCGCAACGGTCATCGTGCGCGGAACCGCGGCGATGGAAGTGCCAAGGCTCTTCGAATGACGCGTGCATTGTCGTTGCCAATAAGATAGAATCACGCGCTTTTTCAAGTGCTTGCAACTGCTGCAGCACACCTCCTTGCCACACTGCAAATGTTGCAAAACAGCGCAGGTGGCCTATCCATAAGGAAGTTAATGCGTCACTACGAAATCTGTTGCATCGTGCATCCCGATCAGAGCGAGCAAGTGCCTGCGATGATCGACCGCTACAAAGCGATGATCACCAATAACAAAGGCGCAGTGCATCGCGTTGAAGACTGGGGTCGCCGCCAATTGTCGTACCCTATCGACAAGCTTGCGAAAGCCCACTACGTTTTGCTGAACATCGAGTGCGACAGCAAGACGCTGGACGAGCTCGAAAATGCTTTTCGTTACAACGACGCTGTTCTGCGACATTTGACCGTGAAGATGAAGAAAGCGGAGACCGCCGCGTCGCCGATGATGAAAATTGTAGAACGCGAAGAGGCGAGAAAGGCGGCATCCGAGCCCACGTCAGCTCCCGCAGCGGTACCTGCGCAGGCCAGTGCTGAAGCTGCACCGGCGGCTGAGGTAACGGCGTAGCGGGCACGGCGGTGAGCGGGCGGCTGTGCACTGGTGAATCAGGTTCGCATTCGTGCGAAGTCGGTGGCGAAAAGCGCGTTGCGCTACACGCCCGCCGGTACCGCAGTGCTGGAAGCGAGCTTGATGCACGAGGGCAGCGTGAGCGAGGCCGGCGGCACGCGCAAACTGGCATTCGAATTTCCATCGGTCGCGGTGGGCGCTATTGCGCAGGCGCTGGATCGCGAGCCGCTTGGAGCATCGATGACGCTGGTTGGCTTTATCGCACCGCGCACGCGCCGGTCGCAGCGTCTGGTGGTGCACATTGTTGAATACGAAGTTTTTGGTAGCGAAATAAACGACGGGTTACGAATAAACGACGGAGTTTGAGATGGCATTTGGAGCACGAGGCAAATTCAAAGGCAAGGGCAAGAGCCCGCGGCGCGAGAACAAACAGAATGCGTTGTTCAAGCGCAAACGGTTCTGCCGCTTTACCGTCGAGAAAGTCGAGCAGATCGACTACAAAGACGTCGATACTCTGCGTGACTTCATCGGCGAAAACGGCAAGATCACGCCGGCACGCCTGACGGGCACCAAGGCGCACTATCAACGCCAGCTCGACACTGCGATCAAGCGCGCGCGCTTTCTGGCGCTGCTGCCGTACACCGACACGCATTGAGGACGTTGCGAGCGAGAACTTATGCAAATTATTTTGATGGAAAAAGTAATCAACCTTGGTCAGCTCGGCGACGTCGTCAAGGTCAAGGAAGGTTACGCGCGTAACTTTCTGATCCCGCAAGGCAAAGCGCGGCGTGCAACCGATAGCGCGATCAAGGAGTTCGAAACGCGTCGTGCCGATCTTGAGAAGGCACAGTCGGATCGTCTCTCCGCCGCGCAAAGCGTCAACGACAAGCTGGTGGGCGCCAACGTCAGGATTCCGGCTAAGGCAGGAGTCGATGGCCGATTGTTTGGCTCGGTAACCAACTCCGACATCGCCGAAGCGCTCAGTAAAAAAGGTTTCGACGTCAACAAGGGGCAAATTCGGATGCCGCAAGGGCCGCTGAAGACGGTCGGCGAGCACCCGGTATTGGTCGCGCTGCATACCGACGTTGTCGCCAACGTCACCGTGACAGTGGTCGGCGAACAAGGCTAACGTTTAGAAGTTTGCCCCACTAAATGGCGGCGGGGCCGATCCTGTGAATCAACCGATCGATCCCCAGCTCGCGGCCGTACGTCTTCCGCCGCACTCGATCGAGGCGGAGCAGTCGGTGCTCGGCGGTTTACTCCTCGATAACACCGCGTGGGACCGCATCGCCGATCTGATCAGCACTGATGATTTTTATCGGCAAGATCATCAATACATTTTTGGCGCCATCAGCCGCTTGGTTGATGCGAGCAAGCCGGCCGACGCGGTTACCGTGTTCGAGGCACTGCGAAACACCGGTCGCGCGGAGCATGCAGGCGGACTCGTTTACCTGAATTCGCTGGCGCTAAACACGCCGTCGGCGGCAAACATCCGGCGTTACGCCGAGCTCGTGCGCGAGCGTTCGGTGTTGCGTCGGCTGGTCACTGCTGGTGATGAAATCGCGACCAGCGCGCTTAACCCAGCGGGTCGCGACACCAAGCAGATCCTCGACGAAGCAGAAACCAAAGTTTTTCAGATCGCCGAGGAGGGCGCGCGCGGTCGGCAGGGCTTCATCGAGATCCAGCCGCTGCTGACGCGTGTAGTTGAGCGAATTCAGGAGCTTTTCGAACGCGCTAACCCGTCCGACGTGACGGGCGTGCCCACCGGCTTCGCCGACTTGGACTCGAAAACATCCGGCTTTCAGCCGGGCGATCTGATCATCATTGCAGGCAGACCCTCGATGGGAAAGACTGCCCTGGCGTTGAACATCGCAGAGTACGTCGCACTTGATCAAGGCATGCCGGTAGCAGTGTTCTCGATGGAAATGGGCGCCTCGCAGCTCGCGCTGCGCATGCTGAGCTCGGTGGGAAAGCTTGATCAGCAGCGTTTGCGCACCGGCAGGTTGCAGGACGAAGACTGGCCGCGTTTGACTGGTGCGATCCAGAAGATGCACGAGGCACCGCTTTATATCGATGAATCGGCGGCCCTGACGTCGATCGATCTGCGCGCACGCGCGCGGCGCTTGGCCCGCACCTGCGGCCGGCTCGGGCTTGTGATCGTCGATTATTTACAGCTTATGAGCGCCAGCGCGTCGGGTGAGAATCGAGCGACCGAGATCTCGGAAATCTCGCGCGGGCTGAAGGCGCTGGCGAAGGAGCTCGCGGTGCCGGTCGTCGCGCTGTCGCAGTTGAATCGCACGGTTGAAACGCGCGTCGACAAGCGACCGGTGATGTCAGACCTGCGCGAATCAGGCGCCATCGAGCAGGACGCCGACGTGATCCTGTTTATTTATCGCGATGAGGTCTACAACCCGGACACCACCGACAAGAACATTGCCGAGATCATCATCGGTAAGCAGCGCAACGGGCCGATCGGGCGATTGAATCTGCGCTTCGACGGTCAGTTCACCAAGTTTGAAAACCTGGCGCGCAATTCTTCGTATTAGCCTCGACGCCCGTGCGATACGCGTGACTTCAAACCTGGTTCCCGAGCAGCGCGCACCGCGTCCACTGCGAAGCGTGTTGCGGCGGCTGGTGCCGCGCGATCGACGCTTCTTCGCGTTGTTCGATCGTCATGCCGAGCTGTGCGTCGAGGGCGTGACGGCTCTGGCGCACTTGTTGTCGGACGTGCGCGATCCTGATGGCCGCGTGCGTGAAGTTGAGGCGATCGAGAAGCGCGCCGATACCGTCGTCGACGAAACTTTGGCGCTGGTAAGGCGCTCGTTGCTGCCGCCGTTTCCGCGGCGCGCGATTCATGCACTGATCAATCGCCTCGACGACATACTCGACCTGACCGAAGACGTTGCGCAATCGCTGCATCTGTATCACGTGACGATTTTGACGCCGGATGCGCATCGGCTGGCAGACCTCGCGGTGCGGGGTGCAGACAAGTTGCGGCTCGCGGTTGGTCAGTTAAATGCTGTCGATGACCCGCGCGCGGCACTTGCGTTATGCCACGAAGTCGACGAGCTTGAAGCGCAAGCCGATCACGTGATGCGCGCAGCGATGTCGAGACTGTTTCGCGAAGAGCCGGATACGCGGCAGCTGGTCAAGCTGCGAGCGATTTATGAACTGCTTGAACAGTTGACCGACACTTGTAAACACGCGGCGGCGGAAGTCCAGGCG